>CAZAEG010000378.1:0-18421 GCA_964484035.1 uncultured Enterobacteriaceae bacterium
CCAGATCGGATGTCCCGCCTCGGCGGCGCTGAGTTCCAGGTTTGGATTGATTGCCAGCGCCCGCCGAAACTCCACCAGGCATGCGGACGGGCGACTGGAGACGCAGTTGATGAAAGCAAGGTACTTGTGAACCTTGACGCGATCGTCGCTCGACAGGCCTTCAAACAGCGCGCGGTGCAGGCTCTCCGCCGCGCCTGAATAGTTGCCTTCCTCGTATTGGCGAATCCCGGCGGCGAGCGCCGGCTCGCCCCGGGCGCTGCCGAAGATGCTCTTGACCTCGATCCCGATGCTTCGGAAGGGCTCGCTCTGGCAGCCCGCCAGCGGCTGGATTGCAGCGACCAGGACGGTCAAGACCGCCAGGTTGAAGCTTGGCGTTCGGCTACGGCTGTCCACGTCGGTTTCATCCCATCGTACCTCGGGACGGAAGATACCGCGAGACCGCGCCTAGCGAAAGCGATGACGGATGCGAACCGGCTCGCCGGCGCGCACTTCCACGCGCCGGGAATGGGTCGCAAACGACGTATTGCGCACTTCGACCGTGTGCGTCCCCGGCGGCACTTCGACCGACCGCAGCGGCGGGCTGACGCCACGGCTCTTGCCGTTCACGAATACTTCACCCCAGGGCAGGATGGCGAGTTGAATGACCCCGCCCGACGCGGCGTGCGCCACTGCCTGCACGGGCGCCGACTGCGGGGTTCGGGGCGCCAACGCATCGCGCCGCCCCGCGGGTTGCGTGGGCGTCGCCGACCCGGGTTTCACGGGCGCCGCGCTTTTCTCGTCGGTGGTCGGCGCCTCGGTCCTTACCGGGTCCCGCGCGGCCACCTTCACCGCTGCGGGCACGGACCTGAAAACCAATTGCGGGTGATTCATCTGCGCCCGCACGGCGACGCCCCCGCTCACGAGAAGCGCGAAGGCGAGGGGCGCGCCGATGAACGCCATGCGGTGCACGCCGAACGGCCGCACGTCGGTCAGCTCGCCGATCAGCCGCGGCGCGCGCCGCCGCCGCGGCGCCACGCGGCGCGAGCCGGTTTCGATCACGCGGCGCGCCGCATCCGTGCCGATGCCCACCGAATACACCTCGTGCTCGCGCACGTGCTTGTCGGTGCGGGCGCCGACGTAGTTGAACAGGCTGGCGTAGTCGAGCGACAGGCAAGACACGACCTCGTAGAACGAGCGCGACACCAGGAGCTGGCCTGCCTGGGCGAACGTCATCACGCGCTGCGCGACGTTGATGCCGTCGCCGATGATGTTTATCTGGCCGTTGATGTCCTTGACCAGGCGCACCGGGCCCAGGTTGATGCCGATGCGCACGGCGATCGCGCCGCTCGACTCCGCGCGCGCCGCGGCGCGCAGCGACATGGCGACGAACAGCGCGTCTTCCGGGTCGCCGAGAAAGGTGATGCCGGCCCCATCGCCGGTGTCCAGCACGACGCGATCGCGCGGCACCACGTTCTCCAGCGCCGAGCTGAGCAGCTTGTTGAACGCCTGCTTGAGCAGCAGCTGCTCGGCCACTGGCTTCGCCGAGTATTCGACGATGTCCAGGAACACGATACTGCAAACCAGCGTGCGACTGGGCTGTTCGATCATGTGGTCGTCGAGTGTCGGCGCAGCGGCCGAGGCGCGCTCATCTTACTTTACGCGCATGCCCGGGGCCGCACCGGCATCCGGGGAAATGAGGAATATTCCCGGTCCGTCGCCCGAGGCGGCGAGCACCATGCCTTCGGAGACGCCGAATTTCATGGTGCGCGGGGCAAGGTTGGCGACCACCACGGTGAGGCGGCCCTCGAGCTGCGCCGGATCGTAGGCCGACTTGATGCCGGCGAACACCTCGCGCGTCGTGCCGCCCAGGTCGAGCGTCAGCCTGAGCAGCTTGTCGGCGCCGTCGACCTGCTGCGCGCTGGCGATCTTCGCCACGCGCAGGTCGAGCTTGCTGAAATCCTCGATGCTGATGGTGTCGCTCACGGCGTGCTCCTGGGTGGCGTGCTGCTGCATCTGCGCGTGCCGCTGCGGGGCGCTGACCTGCGGCACGGAGGCGATGTCGAACAGCGCGTCCAACTGCCTATCATCGACCCGGGCTATGAGATGCTTGAAGGGACGGATACGCGTCGGCGGCGCATCCAGGTCAGAAAATGTAAATTCTCGATCCAGGCCGAACAGCTCGCGGGCGACGCGGGCCGCCGTGGCCGGCAGCAGCGGGGCCAGATAGACCGTGAGCGCATGGAACGCGCGCAGGGCATCGGTGCACACGCGCTGCAATTCCTCGCGCCGGTCGCCGTGCTTGGCGAGTTCCCAGGGCTTGTGGTGATCGAACCCCTGGTTCACCACGTCGGCGAGGCGCATGACTTCGCGCACCACCTTGCCGAATTCCCGCGCTTCATAGCCATCGACGATCAGCGCGCGGGAGCCGAGGGCCGCGTCCCAGCCGGGGAACGACTGCGCGCCGCCGAGCTTGCCGTCGAAGTGCCTGGCGATGAAGCTCGCGGCGCGCGCCGCGATGTTGACGTACTTGCCCACCAGGTCGCTGTTGATGCGCGCGACGAAATCCTCCGGGTTGAAGTCGATGTCCTCGACGTTGGCGTTCAGCTTGGCGGCGATGTAGTAGCGCAGCCACTCCGGATTCATGCCGAGCTCGAGGTAGCGCAGCGGACTGATGCCGGTGCCGCGCGACTTGGACATCTTGTCGCCCGAGACCGTGATGAAGCCGTGCACGTAGACGTGGTCGGGGACTTTGTAGGGCGGGCCCGCGAACTCCAGCATCGCTGGCCAGAACAGGGTATGGAAGTAGATGATGTCCTTGCCGATGAAATGGATCTGCTCGGTGCCCGGGTCCTGCAGGAACTTCTCGAAATCGATGCCGACCCGGGCGCAATAGTGCTTGAAGCTCGCGAGGTAGCCGATGGGGGCGTCGAGCCAGACGTACAGGTACTTCTCTTGCGCGATGTCGGGAATGCGGATGCCGAAGTAAGGCGGATCGCGGGAAATATCCCAGTCGGCGAGCGCGCGCTCGCCTTCGCCCTCCAGCCACTCCTTGGCCTTGTTGACGACCTGCGGCTGCAGCCGCCCCGGGCGTTCCAGCCAGCGCTTGAGGAACGCCCGGCATTTCGCGTCCGACAGGCGGAAGAAATGGTGCTCCGAGGTCTTCAGCACGGGCTTGGCGCCCGAGAGCGTCGAGTAGGGATTCTTCAGGTCGGTCGCGGCGTAGGCCGCGCTGCAGTTCTCGCAGGCATCCCCGTACTGGTCCTTGGCGCCGCAGTTCGGGCACTCGCCCTTGATGTAGCGGTCGGCGAGGAACATGCGCTTCACCGGGTCGTAGAACTGCTCGACGGGCCGGATGTCGATCAGGTTTGCGCGCTGCAGCCGCCGGTAGATGTCCTGCGACAGCGCCGTGTTCTCGGGCGAATGCGTCGAATGCCAGTTGTCGAAGCCGATATGGAAGCCGTCCAGGTACTGCCGGCGGCCCCGTGCGATCTCGGCGACGAAGTCCTCGGGCGAGCGCCCGGCCTGCTGCGCGGCGAGCATGATCGGGGCGCCGTGCGCGTCGTCGGCGCCCACGAAATGCACCTCATGGCCGCGCATGCGCTGGAAGCGCACCCAGATGTCGGCTTGGATGTATTCCATGATGTGCCCGATATGAAACGCCCCGTTCGCGTAGGGCAGCGCAGTGGTCACGAAAAGGCGGCGTCGGGACATCGGCATTCTCGAAAAAACGCAATTTTATCCGTGTTTTAGGTACACTACCGGCGCAACTTCGCCAAATCCGGCCATGGCCATCAACGAAGCAGATGTGAAAGCGGTGCTCGGCGCGCTCATCGACCCGAACACGGGCAAAGACTTCGTCAGCACGCGCTCGGTGAAGAGCATCCGGGTCGCCGGGGCCAACGTGCAGGTCGACATCGAGCTCGGCTACCCGGGCCGCAGCCAGTTCGAGCCCATCCGCCGCGAGGTGATCGCGGCCCTCAAGAAGTCGGGCGCCGCGAGCGCCAACGTGAACGTCGCCGCGCGGGTCGTTCCGCACTCCGTGCAGCGCGGCGTGAAGCTCGTACCGGGCATCAAGAACATCATCGCCGTGGCCTCGGGCAAGGGCGGGGTCGGCAAGAGCACCACCGCGGTCAACCTGGCGCTGGCGCTGGCCGCGGAGGGCGCCGCCGTGGGCGTGCTCGACGCCGACATCTACGGGCCGTCGCAGCCGATGATGCTCGGTATCGCCGGCCGGCCGCAATCCTCCGACGGGAAGTCGCTCGAGCCCATGATGGGGCACGGCCTGCAGGCGATCTCGATCGGCTTTCTCATCGACGTGGACACGCCCATGGTGTGGCGCGGCCCGATGGTGACGCAGGCCCTCGAGCAGCTGCTCAAGGACACGCGCTGGCGCGAACTCGACTACCTGGTGGTCGATCTGCCCCCGGGGACCGGCGACATCCAGCTGACGCTGGCGCAGAAGGTGCCCGTCACCGGCGTGGTGATCGTCACCACGCCGCAGGACATCGCGCTTATCGACGCGCGCAAGGGCCTGAAGATGTTCGAGAAGGTCGGCATCCCGATCCTCGGCATCGTCGAGAACATGTCGATCCATGTCTGCCCGAAATGTGGGCACGAAAGCCACATCTTTGGCAGCGGCGGCGCCGAGCGCATGTGCAAGGAGTACGGCACGGAGCTCCTCGGCCAGCTGCCGCTGGACGAGTCGATCCGCGAGCAGGCCGACTCGGGCAAGCCGACCGTGGTCTCGGACCCGGACGGCCGGGCCGCCGAGATCTACCGGCGCATCGCGCGGCGCTGCGCGGTGAAGATCGCCGAGTCGCAGAAGGACATGACCTCGAAGTTCCCCAACATCGTGGTGCAGAACACCTGACGGTCTGGGCATGAGCGTCAAGTCGGACAAGTGGATCCGCCGCATGGCGGCCCAGGGCATGATCGAGCCCTTCGAGGCGCAGCAGGTGAAGGAGGTGGCGGGCCGGCCCGTGGTCTCCTACGGCACCTCGAGCTACGGCTACGACATACGCTGCTCCGACGAATTCAAGATCTTCACCAACATCAACTCGACGATCGTCGACCCGAAGGCGTTCGACGCCAAGTCGTTCGTCGATTTCAAGGGCGCGGTGTGCATCATCCCGCCCAACTCCTTCGCCCTGGCGCGCACCGTCGAGTTCTTCCGCATCCCGCGCGACGTGCTGACGATCTGCCTGGGCAAGTCGACCTACGCCCGCTGCGGCATCATCGTCAACGTCACCCCGCTCGAGCCGGAGTGGCAGGGGCACGTGACGCTGGAGTTCTCGAACACCACGCCGCTGCCGGCGAAGATCTACGCCGGCGAGGGCTGTGCGCAGGTGATCTTCCTGCAGTCCGACGAGGTCTGCGAGACCTCCTACCGCGACCGCGGCGGCAAGTACCAGGGCCAGCAGGGCGTCACCCTGCCGCGCATCTGACCTACAATGGATAGTAGTACGGCCTTTTAGCGTTGCTATCTTTTGTGGTTTCTCAAGGTCGGCCGCGCGCTTCTCCCAGCGCGAGACGAAAAAGACACGTCACAAAACCCTTGACTCGCGGGGGGTCATCCCTATAATCGCCCCAAGTTTTCCCTGATGGCTCAACGAGCTATGGAGGAGGTCATCATGACAAGCCAAAGGAATTCGTGCCCGGTGTACGACGTCGTCGTTCGCGACATCCCTGAGACCTAGAGACCCCGGGAGAACATTGATGGGCGATCGCCCCAATAGCCTCGCACGCAACCGCCAGCAGACCGCAAACCCGCAAGAGCAACTCTTCGACACGCACCCCGAAGTCAGCCTCGACTTCGAGATCGTGCGCCAGGCCGCGCGCCAGAAGTACACGCGGCCGTTCCTGATCATCGACACCGCCCTCGTGCGCGAAAAGCTGCGCCGCTTCCGCGCGGCCATGCCGCGCGTGCGCCCGCATTACGCGGTGAAGGCGAATCCGGACCGCCGCGTGCTGAAGGTGCTGGCGCAGGAAGGCGCGGGCTTCGAGATCGCATCCACCGCCGAGCTCGACCTGCTGCTGACGCTCGATGTGCCGCCGGCGGAGGTCTTTTTCTCGAATCCGATGCGCGCGCGCGAGGCCGACGCCACCGCCGCCGCCAAGGGCGTGCGCTGGTTCGTGGTGGACAGCGTGGACGAGCTCAGGCGCATGCACGCGGTGGAGCCCGCGGCGTGCCTGTACCTGCGCATCGCCACCCCGAACATCGGCAGCGACTGGCCGCTCTCCGGCAAGTTCGGCGCCGGGGCGGCGGAGGCGCGCGAGATCGTCGCCACCGCGGCCAAGCTGGGCGCCGACCTGGCGGGCGTCACCTTCCATGCCGGATCGCAGTGCCGCAACCCGGAGAACTGGCGTGTCGGCATCGAGAAGGCGCGCACGCTGTTCGACGCCATGGCAAGAGCCGGCCTCAAGCCGCGCCTGCTGGACATCGGCGGCGGCTTCCCCGTGCGCCACGTGAAGCCCATTCCGTCAATCGAGGTGATCGGTGCAGTGGTCAACGAGGCGCTGCGGGCGTTCCCCGAGGACGTGCAGGTCATCGCAGAGCCGGGCCGCTACCTCGTTTCGGACGCCGGCTACTTCGTGTGCCGGGTGCTCGGCACCGCGATGCGCGCCGGCAAGCGCTGGATGCACTGGGACGCGGGCCTGTTCGGCGGCGTGATCGAGACGACGGAGGGCCTGAAGTACAGGATCCGCACCGACCGCTCGGGCCCGGACATCGCCTGGAACGTGGCCGGGCCGACCTGCGACTCGGTCGACGTCGTCATGCGCGACGAGCCGCTGCCCTCGGACCTGCAGGAGGGCGACTTCATCTACCTCCGTAATGCGGGCGCCTACACCACGGCCTACGCAAGTGGCTTCAACGGCTTTCCGCTGCCCGAAGTCAGGGTTTTCGAGTCGCGGGCCCGGTAGACGCCGTAGGGTGGGCCAACGGCCCACCTTACGCGCGCTCGTAGAGCACGAAGTCGAAGCGCGTGCCGTCGGCGGCGGTCTGCGGCTTTCTCTGCGCTTCGCGCCACGCGGCGCGATCGAATTGCGGAAAGCGCGCATCGCCGTCGTAGTCGCGGCCGATCTCCGTGATCACCATGGCGTCGGCGATCGGCAGGGCGGCGGCGTACAGTTCGCCCCCGCCGATGACGAACGCGAGAGGCTCGCCCGTGCACAGGGCGAGCGCCGCCTCCAGCGACGACGCGACATGCGCGCCCGGGGCGTCGTAGCCGCGCGCCCGTGTGACCACGATGTTCTCGCGTCCCGGCAACGGCTTGCCGAGGGACTCCCAAGTCTTGCGCCCCATGATGACCGGGTGGCCGAGCGTCAGCGCCTTGAAGTGCCTGAGGTCCTCGGGCAAGCGCCAAGGCAGCTTGCCGCCCGCGCCGATGACCCCGTTTCTGGCCACGGCGGCGACCAAGTACATGCGCGTAGCGCCGGGGTGTGACATAAGGCTCGTCCTGACGTTGTTTTACGTGAGATTATAGGGTGATGGCACCTCAGGAGAGCGCTCCGAGGCCGGCCCTGCGCCATCCGCGCTCCTTTCTCGGATTGCTCGTTACCGGCTTCCTGCTGGTGGCGCTGCCGCTTGCCGGCGCGCTGCTTTACTCGGCTTGGAGCACCCAGCGTCTGGCCGAGCAGAGCCGCCACGCCGTGTACAACGCGGCGCAGGCCGCGCGCGGCAGCCGCTCGCTGGTCAATCGCATCGCGTCGGTGGAGCGGCTGGCGCAGCAGGTGGCCGTGCTGCCCGACGCGGGCCTGCTGCAGGACTACGAGCGCCTGCACGAGGGCTTCCAGCAGCTCACGGCCGAGCTCGCGCGCCTGCCGCTCGATGGGCTGCAGCTCGCGGCGCTCGATCGCACCGTGGCGCGCGAGCAGGTGCTGTACGAGCTGCTGGCCGCGGCACCGCTGGCGCCGCCCGACGTCGCCACCGTGCGCGCGCGCGTGGGTGAGCTGGCCGAAAGCGCGCACGAGGTCCTCGCCATCAGCTCGCGCGTCGCTGATCAGGAGGTGGAGCGGCTGCGCGCGAGCGCCGAGATCGTGCAGCGCCGGCTGCTGAATCTCGTGCTGATCACGATCGCCGTGGCGCTGGTCGCGGCGCTGGCGCTGACGCGCGCCATCGCGCGCCCCATCGCCGAGCTCGACGCCGGCATCCGGCAGCTGGGCGGCCCCGATTTTTCGCGGCCGATCCGCGTCAGCGGCCCGCAGGACCTGCGCGACCTGGGGGAACGGCTGGACTGGTTGCGCCAGCGGCTCACCGACCTCGAGGCGCAAAAGAACCGGTTCCTGCGCCACCTGTCCCACGAGCTGAAGACGCCGCTCGCGTCGCTGCGCGAAGGCGCGGAGCTGCTCAACGACCAGGTGGCCGGCCCGCTCGCCCCGGCACAGCGCGCGGTGGTCGGCATCATGCGCGACAACAGCGTGAAGCTGCAGCGCCTGATCGAAGACCTGCTCGACTATCAGCGCGCGGTGCACGCCGCTGCCTCCCTCGAAGTGAGCACGGTGCAGCTCGACGCGCTGGTGCGCGAAGTGGCCGATGCGCACCGGCTGACGGCGCTGGCGAAGGGACAGAAGGTGGCGCTCGAGCTGACGCCCGCGGTGGTCGAGGCCGACGCCGTGAAGCTGCGGTCGATCGTCGACAATCTTATCGGCAACGCCGTCAAGTTCACCCCGGGCGGCGGTACCATCACGGTGCGCGCGCTTGAAGCGGACGGCAAGGCCGTCATCGAGGTGATCGACTCCGGTCCCGGCGTGCCGCCCGTGGAGCGTGAAGCAGTGTTCGAGTCCTTCTTCCGCGGGCGCGCCAAGGCGGGCGGCCGCGTCGCGGGCAGCGGGCTCGGACTGGCGATTGCGCGCGAGTACGTGGAGGCACACGGCGGGCGCATCGCGCTCGTGGCGGAGGGCCCGGGAGGGCACTTTCGCGTCACGCTGCCCAAGCGCCCGGCGCTCTTGGCGATGGAGGAAGCGGCGTGAAGGCGGCCGCCGTCCTCGCCGCCACGCTCCTCGCGGGCTGCGCCCTGCTGCGGCCCGACGCCGGGGAGGCGCTGCAGGTGCGAGAGATCGTGGGCGGCGCGGTGAGCGCGGCGCGCGCGACGCCAGCGGAGCAGCGCCGCCAGCTCGTGCACGTGCAGCAGCTGTTTGCGGCGGTGCCCGATGACGCGAATCGCGTGCGGCTCGCGGTGTTGCACGCCACGCTGCCGCCGCCCTGGCGCGACGACGCGCGCGCGGCGAGCCTGCTCGAGCCGCTCGCGGCACGCCGCCAGGAAACGCCGGTCGCGCAGCTCGCCGGCATGCTGGCGGCGAGCGTGGCTGAACGCCAGCGGCTGGCGCGGGAGCTGCACGCGACGCAAACGCGCGTCGAGGCGGCGGAAGCGCGCGTCGCGGCGGCGGAGCGGCGCGAGGAAGCGGCAGCGGAGCGGGCCGGCACGCTGCAACGGCAGGTCGATGCACTCAAGGCAATCGAGCGCGGCATCCTCGAGCGCGAAGAGAAGCGCAGAAAACAGCAAAGGTGAAACCATGAACCACGACGCCCCCTCCATCCTGCTCGTCGACGACGATCGCGACCTGCTGCACCTGATATCCATGCGGCTGACGGCCGCCGGCTATCGCGTCACCGCGGTCGAAGCCGCGGACGCGGCGCTCGCCAGCCTCGCCGTGCAGCGGCCGAATCTGGTGATCACGGACCTGCGCATGGAGGGCATGGACGGCCTCGGCCTGTTCGATGCCATCCACCGGCAGGCGCCGTCGCTGCCCGTGGTGATCCTCACCGCCCACGGCACCATCCCGGACGCCGTGGCGGCGACGCGCCGCGGCGTGTTCAGCTTCCTCACCAAGCCGTTCGAGCCCAAGATGCTGCTGGAAACGGTTTCCGATGCGCTGCGCCTGTCGACGGCGCCGAGCGGCGACCGCGCGCACTGGCGTGCCGAGCTCATCACGCGGTCGGCGGCGATGGAAGCGCTTCTCGGGCAGGCGCAGCGGGTCGCGGCCTCCGACGCGAGCGTATGCATATTCGGGGCGAGCGGCACCGGCAAGGAGTTGCTGGCGCGCGCCATTCACCGCGCCAGCCGGCGCGCCGGCGCGCCTTTCATCGCCGTGAACTGCGGCGCCATTCCCGAGGGCCTGCTCGAGTCGGAGCTGTTCGGCCACAAGAAGGGCGCGTTCACCGGCGCGGTGCAGGATCGCCGCGGCCTGTTCCAGGCCTGCGAGGGCGGGACCCTCTTTCTCGACGAGGTCGGCGACATGCCGCCGGCGCTGCAGGTCAAGCTGCTGCGCGCCCTCGAGGACCGCGTGGTGCGCCCGGTGGGCGCGAACGATGCGGTGCCGATCGACGTGCGCATCATCTCGGCGACCCACCGCAAGCTCGAGGAGCGCATCGCCACCGGCGAGTTTCGCGAGGACCTGTTTTACCGGCTCAACGTGGTCAAGCTGGAATTGCCCGCGCTCGCACAGCGGCGGGAGGATATCCCGCTGCTCGCCGGGCATTTCCTCGCGCGGCTGGCCGAGCGCTACGGCCGCCCGCGGCTCGGCATCTCGCCGGAGGCGATGGAGCTGCTGGTCAGCGCCGCCTGGCCCGGCAACGTGCGCCAGCTCCTGAACGTGATCGAGCGCGCCGTGGCGCTCACCACCACCGAGATCATCTCGGCGTCGCTGGTGCGCCAGGCGCTGGACGTCGGCGCGGGCTCGCTCACGCCGCTCGACGAGGCGCGCCGCGCTTTCGAGCGCGAATACCTGGTGCGCATCCTCAAGATCACCGGCGGCAACGTGACGCAGGCGGCCCGCCTTGCGGGACGCAACCGCACGGAGTTCTACCGGCTGCTCGAGCGCCATGCGCTCGAGCCCGGCATGTTCAAAGCGAAGATTGCGGCTGAATCCTGAGACTGTCGCCGTCCGGCGACAGAGAAAGCCGCACGCTGTCAGGCGCTTGCGGCGGCCGTGAAATCGTTCGTCGCCCAGGGCAGACGTTTTTGCCCGTTCTTCGACTGCGCATTCGATCACACGTCCGTTCCAACAACCTGAAAATCATGCCTTTTTCATCTCGGGCACGGAGCTTGCAAGAAACTGTGAGGCATGGAGCACGCCAAGGGGAAATTCGAAATTCCGGTCGCCGCGCAGGTAGCGGCGGGCTTCGCCATCAGCGCGCTCGTGCTGGTCGGCATCAGTGGCTCGATCTACAAGCTGATCGCGCCCCAGGGCTGGGTGGTGCAGGCCTTCGGCCACAGTTTCGGCCTCGGCGCGGCGCTGCTGGCCGCCGTTCTAGGATCCGCCGCCGTCGTGTGGGCGCTGCCCGGTTGGATGCCGGTGCAGCGCGCGCGCATCGCCGATGCGGTGGTTTACGGTTTTGCGGCTGCGGGATTGCTCTACTTGGGCCAGATGCTGGCGCTCGGGAGCGTCTAGAGAACAGAACACGCATCCGCCGCTGCCGCTTCTCCTCCCCCGGGCCCGTCCTTCCCCCCTACAGGCGGGCCCTTTTTTTTCTAGACGGCGATCGGCGCCTTGATCGCCGGGTGCGGGTCGTAGCCTTCGAGCGTGAAGTCCTCGTAGCGGAATGCGAACAGGTCGCGCACGGCGGGATCGAGGCGCATCCGCGCAAACGGCCGCGGCGCGCGCGTGAGCTGCTCGCGGGCCTGCGCCAGGTGGTTCAGGTAGAGGTGCGCATCGCCGAGGGTGAGCACGAACTCGCCCGGCCGCAGGTCGGTGACCTGCGCCACCATCAAGGTGAGCAGCGCGTAGGACGCGATGTTGAAGGGCACGCCGAGGAACAGGTCCGCGCTCCTCTGGTACATCTGGCATGACAGGCGCCCCTCGGCCACGTAGAACTGGAACAGCGCGTGGCAGGGCGGGAGCGCCATCCGGTCGACGTCGGCCGGGTTCCACGCGCTCACCAGGTGCCGGCGCGAATCCGGGCGCGCCCTGAGGTTCTCGAGCACCTGGCGGATCTGGTCGATGTCGCGCCCATCGGGGGCGCGCCAGTGACGCCACTGGTAGCCGTAGACGGGCCCGAGCTCGCCGTTCGCATCCGCCCACTCGTCCCAGATGGTGACGCCGTGCGCCTGCAGCCAGCGCACGTTGGTGTCGCCGCGCAGGAACCACAGCAGCTCGTAGATTATGGACTTGAGATGCAGCTTCTTGGTGGTGAGCAGCGGGAAGCTGCCTTCGAGCCCGAAGCGCATCTGGCGCCCGAACACCGAGCGCGTGCCCGTGCCGGTCCGGTCCGACTTGGGCGCGCCGCGCTCCAGCACCTCGGCCAGCAGGTCCAGATACTGCCGCTCGCCGGATTCGTGCCTCATATGGCGATCATCGCAAAAAGCTCGTGGGCGCTCTGGAAGCGCTCCTCCGGCACCTTGGCGAGCAGCCGGTCGAGTATGGCCTGGTAGCCGGCAAGGCGCGCCGGCAGCCGCGGTATCGGGCCGTGGACGTGCTGGTATACGAGACCCGCGGGGCCCTCGCCCTCGTACAGGCGCCGGCCGCTCAGCATCTCGTAGAAGATGACGCCGAGGCTGTACAGGTCCGAGCGGTGGTCGGCGGCGCGGCCGAGGCACTGCTCGGGGCTCATGTAGCGGGGCGTGGCGATCACCATGCCGTGCCGCGTGAGGATGGTCTTGGCCGACAGGCTCTTCGCCAGTCCGAAATCCACGAGCACCGGGCGGCCGTTGTCGCGGAACAGGATGTTGGGGGGCTTGAGGTCGCGGTGGATGACGCCGCGCTCGTGGATCGCGTTCAGCGCGCGCGCGATCTGCGAAGCGATGCGCAGCGCGGTCAACGACGTCATGCCTTCGTGGATGCGCGCTGCGAGCGTGCCACCGGACAGGTACTCCATGGCGATGAACGGATGCTCGCCGGCGAAGCCCTGATCGTAGATGTGCGCGACATACTCGTTCTGCAGGCCGGCGACGAGCTTGTACTCCTGGACGAAGCGCCTGAAAAAGGTCTCGTCGGTGCGCAGCTTCGCATCGAGCACTTTCAGCACCAGCTGCAGACCGTCCTGCTCGCGCTCCGCCAGGTACACCTGCGCCATGCCGCCTTCGCCGATCTTGCGCAGGCTGCGGTAGCCGGGAATGCGCCGCTCGCCGCCTTCCAGGGGCGCGCCGATGCGCTGCGGGTCGAGCTGCGTGGTGCGCTGAAATGACGGCGTGGGATCGGCGATCTGCGCGCGCCGCGCCTCCTGCTCGCGCACCGCGTCCTCGATCGAGCGCACCAGCCGCTCGCCCGTGAGGTCCGGCTTGCGCAGGAAATCCGCGGCGCCGGCCTTGAGGCCCTGCAGCGCCAGGTGCTCGCCCCCGGACTCGGTGAGGAGGATCACCGGCGGCGCCGCCGGACTGCGCAGCATGCCCGCCATCCACGCCAGGCCCTCGCTCGCGGTCGGCTCTACGTACATCAGCACGGCGGCGTAGCTTGCCTGCCGCAGCGCGTCTTGCGGATTGCCGCGCTCGTGCGGATCCCATTCTTCGATGGCGGCGGCCGGCCAGCGCGCGCGCAGCATGCCGGCCACCGCGCCGCGAAGATCGCGGGACCGATCCACGATGAGGAATCGCACTACAGAACCCCGCGCAGCCATGCCGCGATGTCCGCGATTTCCTCGCCGCAGACGGCATGCGGCATTGCGTACTCGCGCCACTCGACCTTGCAGCCGAGGCGCTCCAGCGCAACGCGCGACTGCCGGGCGCGCTCGATGGGAATGATGTCGTCGACGCGGCCGTGGGCCATGAACAGCGGCACGCCGAGGTTGGCCGCACTGTGCTCCGGCGCGAGGCGGGCGGCCAGGGGCAGGTAGGTCGAGAGGGCGAGAATGCCGGCAAGGCGCTCGGCGTGACGCAATCCGGTATGCAGCGCGACGGCGCCGCCCTGGGAGAAACCGGCGAGCACGATGCGCTGCGCCGCCACGCCGCGCCGGCGTTCGCGCGCGATCAGCGCTTCGAGCAGCGCCTGCGATTCCCGGATTCCCGCCTCGTCCTCGCGGCCGCCGCCCAGCTGCAGGATGTCGTACCAGGCGCGCATGCGCATGCCCATGTTGAGCGTGACCGCGCGCACCGGCGCGTGCGGAAAGACGAAGCGCACGCGCAGCTGCGGCGGCAGCCGCAGCTGCGGCACCACCGGCTCGAAATCGTGGCCGTCGGCGCCCAGCCCGTGCAGCCACAGGACGGCGGCGTCGGGCGAGGGCGCGGTTTCGATCTCGAGCGCTTGCGCCTGCTGCGTCACGCCGGGCGCGGGCGCCGCGCGGACTTCGGCCGGAAAGCCTTCACCACCGCTTCATCGGTCTCGATATAGGGGCCGCCGATCAGGTCGATGCAGTAAGGCACCGCGGCGAACACGCCGTCGAGCGTTTCCTTGATTGCCTTGGGCTGGCCCGGCAGGTTGATGATCAGCGCCTGGCGCCGCACCACCGCCACCTGCCTGGAGAGAATCGCCGTCGGCACGTACTTCAGGCTCACGGCGCGCATCTGCTCGCCGAAGCCGGGCAGCAGCTTCTCCGCGACCGCGAGCGTCGCCTCCGGCGTCACGTCGCGCGGCGCCGGACCGGTGCCGCCGGTGGTGAGCACCAGGTGGCAGCCCTTCGCGTCGACCAGGTCGACGAGCGCGGCCTCGATCACCGGCTGCTCGTCGGGTATGAGCCTTTCCTCGTAGCGCACGGTCGGCGCGACGATCGCCTTGCCGAGCCATTCCTTGAGCGCCGGGATGCCCTCGTCCCGGTATACGCCGCCCGCGGCACGGTCGCTCGCCGACACCAGGCCGACGACGAGCGCGCTACTCACCGGCGGTCTCGCGCAGGACGCGGAACAGCTCGCGCAAGGCACGCGGGGGGCGCCCCGCGGCCTGCTCGCGGCGCGCGTTGCGAATCAGCGCGCGCAGCTGCTGCAGGTCGCCCGCGGGATGCGCCTGCGCGAACTCGGTGAGCGCGCCGTCGTCCTCGATCAGGCGCGCGCGCCAGTGCTCGAGCCGCCGATGGCGCGCGCGCTCCTGCGCGGAGCCGCCGTGCACCGCGGCGAGCTGCGCGCGGATCGGGTCGGCGTCGACGCCGCGCATCAGCTTGCCGATGTACTGCACCTGGCGCCGCCGCGCTTCGTGGCTGGCGATGCGCCGCGCCGCGTGCACCGCCTGCGCCAGCTCGGCGGGCAGCGCCATGCGCTGCAGGTGCGCGGCGGAGAGCCCGACGAGGGCGGCGCCGAGCGCCTGCAAGGCGTGCATCTCCTGCTTGCGCCGCGTCTTGCTGAGGATTTCGTCCCGCATGCCGCTGCTATGATAGCGCGCCATGAAAAACGGCGGCCGCTTCACCTATGCGCACGACCAGCTGAAGGAGTTTGCCGCGCGGGTGCTGGCGCATGCCCGCCGCCTCGGCGCCAGCGCCTGCGAATGCGACGTCTCGGAGGGCCAGGGACTGTCGGTCACCGTGCGCAAAGGGGCCGTGGAGACCCTCGAGCACAACCGCGACAAGAGCATCGGCGTCACCGTGTACCTGGGCGAGCGCCCGGCGGCGCGCCGCGGCCACGCCAGCACCTCGGATTTCTCGGCGCCGGCGCTGGCGCAGACCGTCGAAGCCGCACTCGCCATCGCGCGGCACACGGCGGTGGACGAGTGCGCCGGGCTGCCGGAGCCCGAGCTGCTGGCGCGCGAGACGCCGGACCTCGATCTCTATCACCCGTGGGAGATCGGCACCGAGGAGGCGATCGGCATTGCGCGCCGCTGCGAAACGGCGGCGTTCGCGCTTTCGCCCAGGATCCGCAATTCGGAAGGCGCCTCGGTGTCGGCGCAGCATGCGCAGTTCGTGTTCGCCAACAGTCTCGGGTTCATGGCGGGCTTTCCGACGTCGCGGCATTCGCTCCACGCCGCGCTGATCGCCGAGGACGCGCGCGGCATGCAGCGCGACGACTGGTACAGCGCGGCGCGCGTGCCCGCGCAACTCGCCGACCCCGAGACGCTCGGCCGCTACGCGGGCGAGCGCGCGCTCGCCCGCCTCGGCGCGCGGCGCATCGGCACGCGTCAGGCGCCGGTGCTGTTCGAGGCGCCGCTCGCCGCGCAGCTGCTGGGCAGCTTCGTCTCCGCGGCGAGCGGCGGCAACCTGTACCGCAAGGCCACGTTTCTCGCCGACGGCCTCGGCCAGCAGGTGTTCGCGCCCGGCGTCACCATCGAGGAGCAGCCGCTCGAGCCGCGCGCGCTGGCGAGCTCGCCGTTCGACGACGAGGGCGTGGCGACGCGCGCGCGCACGGTGGTGCGAGGCGGGGTGCTCGAAGGCTATTTCCTCGGCTGCTACGCGGCGCGCAAGCTCGGCATGCGCAGCACGGGCAGCGCGGGCGGCAACCACAACCTGGTCCTGGTGCCCGACGGGCCGGATTTCCGCGGCATGCTCGCGCGCATGCATCGCGGCCTGCTGGTCACGGAGCTCCTCGGCCATGGCGTCAACCTGGTGAGCGGCGACTATTCGCGCGGCGCGGCCGGCTACTGGGTGGAGCAGGGCGAGATCGCCCACCCGGTGGAGGAGATCACCATTGCCGGCAACTTGCGGGACATGTTCCGCGGCATCGCGGGCGTCGGCAGCGACCTCGTGGTCCGCGGGTCGCGCCGCAGCGGCTCGGTGCTGGTGCAGAGCATGACCATCGCAGGCGCCTAGACCGGCGAGAACCGGGGCCCGCGCGCGAGGTCCAACAGCGGCACGGACCTTGCATCGACGACGCCATGACTTCGACCCTCAAGCCCGAATCGAACGGCGAGCACCCGATCGTCGCCTGGGTCGGCATCCTCGCCGTCGCCGCGGCCATCCTGTTGATTTTGTGGGCGCGATTCGAGATCCATGGCACGCAGGATCTGCAGGATGCGCTGTCGCAGGACGCGGCTGCGCCCGCGCGGGCCAAGCCGAAGCCGTCGCCCCAAACCGACAAGGCGGCGCGCGACGCGCAAGTGGAGGACGCCGTAGCCGCGGGGCGCTGGGCGGGGGGCATTTCGCCCTGAGCGCGCACCGCGCTCGTGCATAATGCGCGCCATGCGCGCGAGAAACCTGATCGTTGCGGCGTTGTTCGCCGCTTGCGGCGCGACTGCGGCGGCTGCGCGCGAGCCCGACGTCATCTATCTGCCCACGCCGCAGGACCTGGTGGAGGACATGCTGCGGCTCGCGGACGTGAAGCGCGGCGACGTGCTCTACGACCTCGGATCCGGCGACGGCCGCATTCCGGTGACCGCGGCGAGGAAGTACGGCATCCGCGCGATCGGCATCGACATCGATCCCGAGCGCATCCGCGAGGCGCATGCCAACGCGAAGCGCAAGGGCGTCGCGAAGCTCGTCACGTTCCGCCAGCAGGACCTGTTCACGGCCGATTTCCGCGAGGCGACCGTGGTGACGCTCTATCTGCTGCCCGATCTCAATCTGAAGCTGCGGCCGCAGCTGCTGCGCCAGCTCAGGCCCGGGACGCGCGTCGTCTCGCACCAGTTCGACATGGGCGACTGGAAGCCGGACAAGACGCTCGAGTCCAACGGCAGGACGGTGTATTTCTGGGTGATCCCGGCGCGGCCGTGAACAACGAGGCCGCTACGACGTAAAGTCGAGCCGGTCGTCCCGCAGCACGCCGTAGATGCGGATCGACGGGCGGTTATGCAGCTCCAGCGGCGGCAGCGGCTGCGCATCCAGCTCGAGCTCCGCCACGGAAATCACGCCCATGAGCGCATCCGAGAACACCAGCTCGCCGGCGCGCGCGCGGTGCACCAGCCTCTCGGCGATGCTCACGCAGTCGCCGAACACCACGGCGTTGCGCCGTGCCGCGGGGCCGGCTTCGCCGAACACCGCCTCGCCGCGGTGCACGCCGAGCGCGATGGCGGTGCGCAGGCCGTATTCGCGTTCCCACGCCTGCACGATGGCGTCGAATTCGCCGAACAGCTGCTGCGCAGCGCGCACCGCCGAGCGCGCCAGCTCGGGGATCGCGGCGCCGCGGAACGCCGCCACCAGGGAGTCGTTGTGCACCGCCATGCTCTGGCCGCCGTTCTCGGCTACCGCCTGCGCGGCGCACTCGAAAAACTGGTCGGCGAGGCGCAGCACGCGCTCGGGCTCGAGCATCTCGGACATGCGCGTGAAATTGCGCAGCTCGGCGATCAGGATCACCGATTCCGCGCGCTCCATCTTCTGCGGGCTGTTCGTGGCCATGCGCGCTACGCCAGAAAAGCGACCAGGGCGGCCAGCACCACCACCAGCACGCCGGCCGCGAAAAAGATGAGTGATGCGTTGGATACTTTCGGCAGGTCCGGATCGCGCGGCACCGGCCCGGGCGCGTGCGCGCCGCCCGCGCCGTGCTGCGCGCCGACGGTCGCGTTGAACGCGGCAAAAAAATCCTGCGAGATCTTCCTCGCCGCCGCGTCGACCAGCCGCGAGCCGATCTGCGCGAGCTTGCCGCCGACGCTCGCCTTCACCTGGTAGCGCAGCAGGGTGCCCGCGCCCTCGGGCGCGAGCTGCACCCGGGCCGAGCCC
>CAZAEG010000379.1:0-10322 GCA_964484035.1 uncultured Enterobacteriaceae bacterium
AGCAGCTCCTTCACGAGCAGCGTGGCGAAGCCGGTCACGTCATTGCTTGTGCATGAGCTGCAGGAACACGTCCTCGAGATCCGCCGGGTGCGGCCCGGCGAAGCTCGCGAGCAGGTTCTGCGTGGTGTCGAGCGCCACGACCCGGCCCGCCTTGAGCATGGCGATCCTCTGGCAGTGCTCCTCGGCCTCTTCCAGGTAGTGCGTGGTGAGCACAATGGTGTGGCCGTCGCGGTTAAGCCGCCGCACGAACTGCCACAGCCCCTGGCGCAGCTCAACGTCCACGCCCGCGGTCGGCTCGTCCAGCACGATCACCGGCGGCTTGTGCACCAGCGCCTGCGCCACCAGCACGCGCCGCTTCATGCCGCCCGAGAGCGAGCGCATGTTGGCGTCGGCCTTGGCGTCGAGGTCGAGATGGTGCATCACCTCGTCGATCCAGGCGTCGTTCCCGCGGATGCCGAAGTAGCCCGACTGCAGGCGCAGGGTCTCGCGCACGCTGAAGAACGGGTCGAACACCAGCTCCTGCGGCACCACGCCGAGCATGCGGCGCGCGCGCCGGTAGTCCGCGACCACGTCGGCGCCGAGCACCGCCACCGATCCGGCGCTGGCGCGCGCCAGGCCGGCGATGATGTTGATGAGGGTCGTCTTGCCCGCGCCGTTCGGGCCGAGCAGGCCGAAGAACTCGCCCTGGCGCACGGCGAGCGTCACGCCGGCGAGCGCCTGCAGCGCACCGTAGCGCTTCTCGACGCCGCGGACCTCGATGGCGGGTGTCAGGCGGCTGCTTGCGGCAGCAGCTCGGCCACGCCGTAGAGCTGCGCCAGGCTCTTCAGGTCCGCCGGCAGCCGCTCGAGCTGGAGCGCGCGCTCGCGCTCCCGCGCCTCGCGCATCCAGGCGAACAGCACCGCGAGCAGCGACGAGTCGAGCTCGGTGACTTCGCCCAGGTCGATCCTGCGTACGCCGGCGGCGAGCGGCGCGCGCGCGGCCTCGAGCAGCTGCGCGGCCGTGGCCAGCGTCGCCGGGCCGCTGACGTAGAGGCGCTCGCCCTCGACGCGGATCATTTTCCGGCGTCCGCTCGCGGCGCGTCCATGGACCGGTTCTTCTCCTCCAGCGCCGCGATCAGGCCGTCGATGCCCTTGCCGCGCACGATGGCCGCGAACTCGGTGCGGTAGTTGACCACCAGGCTGATGCCGCCCACGCGCACGTCGTAGACCTGCCAGCCGCGCGCGGTCTTCTCCATGTCGTACTCGACCGGGACCGGCTGCGCGCCGGACTGCAGCACGCGCACCTCCACCGTGACGTCGGTGTCCCCGGGCTTCATGCGCAGCGGCCGGAACTCGAACTTCTGATCGCCGAAGGCGCTGAGCGAGCTCGCGTAGGTGCGCACGAGCAGCGTGCGGAACGCCTCGGCCAGGCGCTTCTTCTGCTCGGGCGTGGCCTTGCGCCAGTGCACGCCGACGGCGAGTGCCGTCATGCCCACGTGGTTGAAGTGCGGCAGCGCCTTGTCCTCGATCAGGCGGATGGTCTTGGCGCGGTCGCCTTGCTGCAGATCCTTGTCCCTGACGATGAGGCGCTGGATGTCCAGCATCACGTCCTTCACCAGGGCGTCGGGCGCCAGCGGGTCGGCGAGTGCCGCGCCGGCGACGAGCGCCAGCGCGGCGGCAAGCATGCGTTTCATCTGCGGTCTCCTCAGTCCGCCGGCGGCCGCTCGCGCGGTGGCCGGCCGTCGTAGATCTGGCTGCGGCGCTGCTGCAGGTACGACTCGCGCAGGAACACGTAGCGGTCGAGCGCCGCCTCCTCCAGCGTGCGGCTGGCCCCGAGCAGGTCGGCGCGCCGCGCGACGGTGCGCATGACGGTCAGCGCGTTGCGCTCGTCCACGGGCGTATGCCAGAACACCGGATCGCCCTCCCAGTCCACCGGCAGCGCCGCGGCATCCCGCAGCGTCGAGGGCCCGAGCAGGGGCAGCACCAGGTACACGCCGTCGCCCACGCCCCAGCGCGCCAGCGTCTGGCCGAAATCCTCGTTGTGCTTCTCCAGACCCATGTCGCTCGCCCAGTCGATCACGCCGAAGAATCCGAGAGTCGTGTTGACCGCGACCCGCATGAGGTCGCCCATCGCCTGTTCGACCTTGCCCTGCAGGAGATTGTTCGCGCCGATGTACAGGTCGTCGAGGTTGCTGAAGAAGTTGCGCACGCCGTCGCGAAAGCCCGACGGCGTCACGTTGCGGTACAGCCGGGCCGCGGGCCGCAGCGCATTCTCGTCCACGACATCGTTGAACGCCTGCACGCCGCGGTTGAGGCCCTCCAGCGGGTCGCGCGGGTCGCCGTTCGTGGCGCAGCCCGCGGCGAGCAATGCCAGCGCAAGCAACAGCGAGCGTGCGCTCACTTCGTTCCCTTCGTGTCGCCGCCCTCGGCGGCCTTGCTGGTGAAGAACTGGCCGATCAGGTTCTCCAGCACTACCGCCGACTGGGTGAGGCGCAGACGCTCGCCGTCGGCCAGCATGCGCTCGTCGCCGCCCGCCTCTAGGCCGATGTACTGCTCGCCGAGCAGGCCCGAGGTGAGGATCTTGGCGGAGGTGTCGCGCGGGAACTTGAAGCGCGCCTCCAGCGTAAGCACCGCGACCGCCTCGTAGGTCTCGTTGTCGAAGCCGATCTCGGCGACGCGGCCAACCACCACGCCGGCGCTCTTCACCGGGGCGCGCACTTTCAGGCCGCCGATGTTGGCGAAGCGCGCCTCGACCCGGTAGGTCTCCGCGGTCGAGAACGAGGCGAGGTTGCCCACCTTGAGCGCGAGAAAGAGCAGCGCCCCGAGGCCGATGGCCACGAAGACGCCGACCCAAAGGTCGATGCTGGAACGGTTCATCTTCAATTCCCTCCGGTGAACATGAGCGCGGTGAGCACGAAATCCAGCGCCAGGATGGCGAGCGAGGACGTGACCACGGTGCGCGTGGTGGCGCGCGAGACGCCCTCGGCGGTGGGCGTGGCGTCGAAACCCTCGAACACCGCGATCAGCGAGACGGCGAAGCCGAACACCACGCTCTTGATCACGCCGTTGAGGATATCCTCGCGCACGTCCACGGCGGCCTGCATCTGCGACCAGAATGCGCCCTCGTCCACGCCGATCAGCACCACGCCGACCAGGTAGCCGCCGAAGATGCCCATCGCGGAGAACAGCGCCGCGAGCAGCGGCATCGAGATCACCCCGCCCCAGAAGCGCGGCGCCACCACGCGCGCGACCGGGTCCACCGCCATCATCTCCATTGCCGAGAGCTGCTCGGTCGCCTTCATCAGGCCGATCTCCGCGGTGATCGCGCTGCCCGCGCGGCTGGCGAACAAGAGGCCGGCCACCACCGGTCCGAGCTCGCGCACGAGCGACAGCGCGACGAGCACGCCGAGCGCCTCCGAGGAGCCGTAGCGCTGCAGCGTGTCGTAGCCCTGCAGGCCGAGCACCATGCCGACGAACAAACCACTGACCAGGATGATGATGAGCGAGAGCACCCCGGCGAAGTAGATTTCGCGCACGGTGAGCCCGAAGCGCCGGAACGCGGTCGCCGAGTGCACGAGCAGGTAGCCGAAGAAGCGCGCCGCGTAGCCCAGGCGCCAGACGCCGGCCGTGGCCATCGCCCCGAGCTGCGTGAGGGCGGCGCGCATCGCCTAGGCGGCCGCCGCCAGGCCGAGGTCGGCGGGATAGCCGGCGGCCGGATAGTGAAACGGCACCGGACCGTCAATGGCGCCGCTCACGAACTGCTCGACGAAGGGCACGCCGGAGCGGCGCACCTCGGCCGGCGTGCCCTGGGCGACGACGCGACCGTCGGCCATGAAGTAGACGTAGTCGACGAGCGGCAGGGTTTCGGCCACGTCGTGGGTCACGATGACGGCAGTGGCGCCGAGCGCGTCGTTCAGCTGCCGCACCAGCCGGGCGATGACGCCGAGCGCGATCGGGTCGAGCCCCGTGAACGGCTCGTCGTACAAGATCAGCTCCGGGTCGAGCGCGATGGCGCGCGCCAGCGCCACGCGCCGCGCCATGCCGCCCGAGAGCTGCGCCGGCATCAGCGGCGCCGCGCCGCGCAGCCCCACGGCCTCGAGCTTGAGCAGCACCAGGTCGCGGACGGCATCGTCGGGAAGATTCGTATGCTCGCGCATCTGAAACGCCACGTTGTCGAACACCGTCATGTCGGTGAACAGGGCGCCGAACTGGTAGAGCATGCCCATGCGCCGCCGCAGCGCGTAGAGGCCGTCGCGGTCGAGATCGCTGGTCACCTGGCCGAGCACGCGCGCGCGCCCGCGGGTGGGCAGCAGCGCCGCCGCGATGACGCGCAGCAGCGTGGTCTTGCCGCAGCCGGACTGGCCCATCACCGCCACCACCTTGCCGCGGGGGATCTCGAGGTCGATCCCGTGCAACACGGGCTGGCGCCCGTAGGCGAAGGTCAGGTCTTCGATCTGTGCGATAGCGGGGTCAGCCACAGGGCTGGTCGGGGACGGCGGCAAGGCGCTGATTTTACTCGACGCGCTGGCCCGCGCCCGTTTCCCCTATAGTTAGGGGCGTGGACAGGGCAGTCGCCAACGCCGCGGTACGCGTGGCCGGTCTGGTCAAACGCTTCGGCAAGCGCGAGGCACTGGCCGGCGTCGACCTCGAGGTGGCCCCGGGCGAGGCCTTCGGCCTGGTCGGCGCCAACGGCGCAGGCAAGACCACGCTGCTCAAATGCATGCTCGACTTGTGCGCCTTCGAGGCCGGCCGCATCGAGATCTTCGGCGTGACGAGCGCCGAGGCGCGCGCGCGTGCGCGCCTCGCGTACGTGCCCGAACGCTTCCTGCCCCCGCACTATCTGCGCGGCCGCGAGTTTCTCGAGCTCACCGTGCGCCTGGGCGGCGTCGCCTACGACGAGGCTGCCGCGCTGGCCCTGCTCGCCGAGCTCGCCCTGGACGCCGAGGCGCTCGAGCGCCCGGCGCGCGAGCTCTCGAAAGGCATGACGCAGAAGCTCGGCCTCGCCGCGGGGTTCCTCCTCGGGCGCGAACTCATCGTGCTCGACGAGCCGATGAGCGGCCTCGATCCGGCGAGCCGCCTGGCGGTGAAGTCCGTCCTCGCGCGCGTGCGCGCCGAGGGACGCACGCTGCTGTTCACCTCGCACTTGCTCGCCGACGTGGAGGAGCTGTGCACGGGGATCGCCGTGCTCGAGCGCGGCCGCGTGCACTTTCGCGGCGCGCCGGCCGAGCTCACCGCGCGCTACGCCGAACCGAGCCTGGAGCGCGCCTTCCTGCGCTGCATCCATGGCGACTGACCCGCACGACGCGCGCGGCGGCAAGCCGCTGCTGCTCATCGTCGACGACGACACGCTCATCGCCGAGACGCTGACTTTCGCCCTCGGCGTCGATTTCGAGATCTACGCCTGCGAATCGCGCGCCCACGCCATCGAGCTGCTGCGCCAGCTGCCGCAACCGCCGCAACTGGCCCTGGTCGACCTCGGGCTGCCGCCGCGGCCGCACGCGCCCGACGAGGGCTTCCAGCTGATCGCCGACCTGCTGGCGCATTCGCCCGGCATGCACATTTTCGTGCTTTCCGGCCAGGGCGACGCGGCGCACGCGCGCCATGCGCGCGCCCTCGGCGCCACCGAGTTCATCGCCAAGCCCTGCGATCCGGCGCTGCTGAAGGCGACGCTCATGCGCGCGCTCGCGTTCCGCCCTGCCGAGCCGGCGGGCCTGCCGGACCAGGCCGCGCGCCTCGTCGGCGAGAGCGCGGCGCTCGCGCGCCTCCGGAGCCAGATCGCGCAATCGGCGGATTCGCCGTTTCCGGTGCTGATCGAGGGCGAGTCGGGCAGCGGCAAGGAGCAGGTGGCGCTCGCGCTGCATCAGCTTTCGCAGCGCGCCGCGAAACCCTATCTCGCGCTCAATTGCGCCGCGATCGCGCCGACGCTGGTCGAGCCGACGCTGTTCGGCTACGTGAAGGGGGCGTTCACCGGCGCCACCGCCAACAAGTCGGGCTATTTCGAGGACGCGCAGGACGGCACGCTGTTTCTCGACGAGATCGGCGAGCTGCCGCTGGAGATCCAGGCGAAGCTGCTGCGCGTGCTCGAGAACGGCGAATACCAGCGCGTCGGCGAGACGCAGCGTCGCGTGGCGCGGGCGCGCGTCATCGCCGCCACCAACCGCGACCTGCGCCAGGAGATGCGCCAGGGGCGCTTTCGCGCCGACCTGTACCACCGCCTGTCCGTGCTCACCGTGGCGGTCCCGCCCTTGCGCGAGATGGACCGCGACCGGCTGCTGCTGCTGGAGCACTTCCGCGCCCAGTACGCCGCGCAGGCCGGCGGCGCGCCCTTTTCCTTCGATGACGGCGCGGAGCGCGCCTGGCTCGCCTACTCGTTCCCGGGCAACGTGCGCGAGCTGCGCAACATCGTCATCCGGCTCACCACCAAGTACGCCGGCAGGCGCGTCGCGGCCGCCGAGCTGGAGCCGGAGTTCGACCTGGACTCGCAGACCGGCGAGGCGCCGCAGGAACGCGACCTGCTCGCCGAGGCGCAGCGCGAGCTGGAGCGCGGCGGCTTCAGCCTCGACGACACGCTGAAGGCCTGGGAGCGGGCCTACGTCGAGGCCGCGCTCAGGATGACGCGCGGCAACGTGAGCCAGGCGGCGAAGCTGCTGGGCGTGAACCGCACCACGCTTTACTCGCGCATGAGCACGACCGAGGACAAGGAGCGCTAGCGCAATGTCGCTTTACCTCGAGCACTTCGGCCTCAAGGAGCCGCCGTTCCGCATCACGCCGCACACGGACTTCTTCTTCGACGGCGCCGACCGCGGCGCCACGCTCGAGGCGCTGCTCTACGCGACGCTGCACGAGGAGGGCATCGTCAAGGTGGTGGGCGAGGTCGGCAGCGGCAAGACGATGCTGTGCCGCGTGCTGATCGAGCGCCTGCCGGCGCACGTGGAGACCGTGTACCTCGCCAACCCGTCGTTCACGCGGGAGGAGATCCTCTACGCGGTCGCGGAGGAGCTGAGGATCGAGTTCGAGCGCGAGCGCGTCACCGGCGCGCTGCACGCGCTGCACGACCGCCTGATCGACTCGTACGGCCGCGGGCGGCGCACCGTGATCCTGATCGACGAGGCGCACGCCATGCCCGAGGAGACGCTCGAGCAGGTGCGGCTGCTGTCGAACCTGGAAACCAGCCGGCACAAGCTGCTGCAGATCGTGCTGTTCGGCCAGCCGGAGCTGGACGAGGTGCTCGCGCTGGCGTCGATGCGCCAGCTGAAGGACCGCATCACGCACAGCTTCCGCATGCGCCCGCTGCAGGCGGCGGAAGTCGCCACCTACCTGTCGTTCCGCATGCGCGCGGCCGGCTATCGCGGGCCCGACCTGTTCGCGCCCGCGGCCGTGGCGCGGATCGCGCGCGCCTCCGGCGGGCTCTCGCGCCGCATCAACATCCTCGCCGACAAGGCGCTGCTCGCCGCCTACAGCGAAGGCGCGCACGCCGTCGCCACCAAGCAGGTGCGCGCCGCGATCGCCGATTCCGAGTTGGCCCCGCGCTGGCGCGCGCCGCGGGCGGGGGGCGCGTTGGCCGCGGTGGCGGCTGCCGGCGTCCTTCTGGGCGCGGGCGCTTACTGGCTGATCCCGCCGGCGTCGGCCCCGGCCGGCGGCGCGGGCGGCACCGGACCGGTGTCGGCGCCCGTGGCGCCGGTCCAGGCAGCGCCGGCGCCCACCCCGCCCGCCCAGCCGGTCGCGACGCCGCAGCCGCGGCTCGAGCGCGAGCAGGTGCTGCGCATGGCCGGCTACGCCGCGGGGCGCAATCCCCTGCTGCACGATCGGCTCGAGGCTACCCGCGAGAAGCTCGATGCGGCCCCGGACGAGCATCACAGCATCGAGCTCTACCTCACCAACAACAGCGACCCCGACCGTGTCGAGCGCTTCCTGATGCGCGCTCGCGACCTGGTTCCGCTCGAGAACGTCTACATCGTGCCGGTGGAAAGCAGCGGCCGTTACCGCGTCTGGGCGCTGTACGGTGACTTCGCCGGGGAGGCGCAGGCATTGCAGGCCGCCAAGCGACTGCCGCCGAAATACCAGCAGGCGTTTCCCCTCGTGCCGCGAAGCTTTGCCGAGATGCGCCGCGCGCTTTGAACCGCGATGTCTGCACAATCCTGAAAAGTCTCCCGCGACAGTCGGTTAGCGGCTTTTCTTCAGGCACGCGCGTGCTATGCTACTTGTCTCAGGGAGGCGCTGGGACCTCATGACCTGCAAGCTGTCGGTGTCCGTAATTGCGCTCGCCGTAGTGCTGGTCGGCTGCGCGCAGGCGCCCGCGAAGCCGTCGCAGACCCACCTTGGGGTCGAGGTTCCGCCGCCGGCCGCCTCGGGGGCGATCCCGGCGCCGGTGCAGATCGCGCCGGTACTGCCCGCGCCGCAGCCAGCGGCGCCGCCCGAAACCTACAGCGTGGTAGTCAGCAGCGTCAGCGCGCAGGACCTGCTGTTCGCGCTCGCGCGCGACGCCAAGCTGAACATCGACATCCACCCCGGCATTTCCGGCAACGTGACGCTGAACGCCGTGGAGCAGACGCTGCCGCAGCTGCTGGAGCGCATCTCGAGACAGGTCAGCATGCGCTACGAGCTGAACGGGGCCAACCTGCTCGTGCTGCCTGATACGCCGTTTTTGCGCGCCTACAAGGTGGACTTTGTCAGCGCGTCGCGCAACGTCAAGATGCAATCCCAGGCTTCCACGCAGTTCGGCGGCGGGGCGGGCGCCGCGGCGAGCTCGGGATCGGGAACCGGATCGACGGCGACGATCGATGTCGCCGCGAACAGCCAGCTCTGGGACACGCTGGTGCAGAACGTCAGGGACATCATCGGCGAAGCGTCGCCCGGCGCCGCGAAGCCGGCCGCCGGTGCCGCGGCCGCGGGCGGCGCCGGTGCGGCGGCGAGCGACGTCATCGGCAACCGCGAGAGCGGCGTGCTCTACGTGCGCGCCGACTCGCGCCAGCACGCGCGCGTGCAGGAGTTCCTCGATTCCGTGATTTCGAACGTGCGCCGGCAGGTGCTGATCGAAGCCACGGTGGCCGAAGTGCAGCTGAACAACGAGTATCAGCGCGGCATCGACTGGCAGCGACTGCGCACCGGCGCGGCGGCAGCGGGGGTGGCGGGGTTCGGCACCGGCCAGTCCGGCGTCGAGTTCAGCCAGAGCTCCACCGGCACGCCGGCGGCGATCAGCACCACGGCGTTCGTGCTCGGCGGCGCGCTGGTGAGCCAGAACCTGAACGTGGCGATAAAGCTGCTCGAGTCCTTCGGCGACGTGCGCGTGCTCTCCAGCCCGAAGATCAGCGTGCTCAACAACCAGACCGCGCTGCTGCGCGTCACGCGCGATATCGTGTACTTCACGATCACCCCGTCGACCCAGCCGATCACCATCGCCGGCAGCGGCTCCGGCACCATCCAGCAGTCGTTCACGACCACGCCGAACATTGCCGCCGAGGGCTTCATGATGAGCGTGCTGCCCCAGATCAGCGAAGCCGACGCCGTGGTGCTCAACGTCAGGCCGACGATCCGCCGCCGGGTCGCCGACGCCACCGACCCGAACCCGGCGCTGTCGACGGCGACCCCCAACTTGATCCCGATCTTCGAGACGCGCGAGTTCGACTCTATGCTGCGCATCCAGAGCGGCCAGACCGCAGTGCTCGGCGGCCTGATGCAGGACTCGGTGGAGAACATCGAGGACACGATCCCGGGCCTGAACCGCATCCCCTTCATCGGCAAGCTGTTCGCCCAGGAGCGCAAGGTGACGCGCAAGACCGAGCTGGTCATCTTCCTGCGCGCCACCGTGATCCGGGACGCCAGCCTGGACGGCGACTACGCGAGCTTCCGCAATCTGCTGCCGACCGAGAACTTCCTCACCCGGCCGGGCGGCACCCCTCCGGCCGCTGCCCCCGCGCGGTGAAATGAGCCTGCTGCTCGAAGCGCTGAAGAAGGCCGAAAAGGCCAAGGAGGATGCCCAGCGCCGCGCCCGCGAGGGCGAAGGCGCATCCGAGCTGCAGCTCGCGGGAGACACCCCGACCCCGAAGGCAAAGCACGTCGTGACGCGCGACGACCTGCCGCAGATCACCGCGCCGCTCGAGATCCTGTCGGAGGACATTCGCG
This sequence comes from uncultured Enterobacteriaceae bacterium, assembly GCA_964484035.1. Taxonomy (GTDB): domain Bacteria; phylum Pseudomonadota; class Gammaproteobacteria; order Burkholderiales; family SG8-39; genus JAABQT01. Next base: position 10,101 of record CAZAEG010000379.1, read on the forward strand.
CGGACGGCGACAAGTCAGGCGCGCGCGACGTTGCGCCGCAGGGCGACACGCCGGCGCCGCGTGAGCGGCCCAGGCCCCGCGGCGCCGGCGCGCAGGAAGCCGCGCAGCGCAGCACGGCGCGCAAAGTGTTCGAAACGAAAGTGCGCGAGCCCAATCCGCGCCTGCCGTTTCTCGTCACGATGGGCGCGCTCGGCGCGTTCGCCGTCGGCACCGTGGTCTACT
>CAZAEG010000380.1:0-7093 GCA_964484035.1 uncultured Enterobacteriaceae bacterium
GCCCGGATGGAAGAACATGCCCGGCACGTGCTTGCCGTAGACCGCGTAGACGATGAGTACGATGTTCAGGACGAACAGCGCGAAATAGCGCCGGCGCGCGTACTCCATGATGAGCAAGGCCATCATCCCGCCCATGACGAGGTCGGTGCGGCTCCAGATGCCCGCGCGCACCGTGCCGATCTGCTCGTATTCGACGAACATGTACGCCGAGACGGCGATCGAGACGACGACGTAGAGCGCGGCCAGGGCGTAGCCCGCGGGAGCCGGCAGCCGCGGGTAGAACACGCCCAGGCGCAGCTCGTCCAGCGTGTACAGGATGAAGGTCACCGGCACCAGCGTGATGGCGAGCAGCGTGGGCCCGCCTTCGCTGGTCCAGTAGTACGCGAACAGGTAGACGAAGAAGAACGCCGCGGTCAGGAGGTACAGCCACCCGGCCACGCGGCGCGGCAGCGGCAGCGGCAGGCGATCTTGCGTCATCGTGCTCAAGTGACCCAGGGGACGGGCAGCGCGGCCGCCCGTCCCCTCGCGATCAGCTCAGGCGGTTCCGGTTCCTTACTTCGCGATCCGCGAGTCCCACTTCGCGTCCCAGACGCCCTTCTCGCGCATGTACTTCGCGAGTCCGGGGTGGATCGGCACGAAGTCGACCGAGGACTGCACGCCGAGGCGCTGCATGCCCGCCATGTCCTTTGCGATCTGCGAAAAGCCCGGATCCGACTTGGCCAGCGCGGCCGCGTTCTTCTCGACGATCTTGAGCATGCGGTACAGGTCGTCCGCCGGCACCTCGAGCCCGACGTGGAAGCCGTAGTAGAACGGCAGCAGCACCACCTTGTCGGCGTGCACGTCGCGCCTGAACGCCGCGGGCTTCACCTCGGTGACGGCGAAGCCGGCCTGCTTCAGCGTCGCGATCTCGCTCGCGCTCGGGTTGAGCGCCGCCCAGTCGCTGGCGAGCGAGGCCTCCGTGATCCACGGCGCCGTCGTGGCTTCGCCGTTCGTGTAGATGATGAAGCCGTCGATGCCGCCGCCCTGCAGCAGCGAGCCCGCGGCGGACAGGTCGACCTGGCGGTAGTTGTGCTTCACGCCCAGGGCGCTGTAGGCGCGCTCGAGATGCGCACGCACGTCCCAGGGCAGCGGGCCGGTGAACACGGGCTTGCCCGCGAGGTCCTTCCAGCCGCTGAACTTGCCCAGATCCTTGGCACGCACCGCGCTGCCGACCTCGATGGTGAAGGTCCAGAACGACTGCACCGGCTGGCGCTTGATGTTCGGCTTGAAGCCCTTGAAGCGGTTGATGTCGTTGGCGAGCTCGTAGAAGGCGATGTCGGCACCGTAGTAGCCCTCGAACTGGCCGGTGGCATAGCCTTTCACGGTGATGATGGCGCCGGGCGCCGGCTGCACGGTGATGCGGTAGCCAGTCCACTCCTTGTTCAGGACCTCGGCCAGAACCACCAGGGCCTTGTGCCCCGAAGACCCGACCGCGGAAGTGCCCCACGGAATATCCTTGACCTGGGACACCGCCGATGTGCCCAGCGCCGCCAGCAGGCCGGCGACGAATAGCGAAAGCGTGCGTTTGATCATGGTCTGTGCCTCCTCCTGCGGCATTCTAGACACGTCTGGGGTATCAAGTACAGCCGCTAGAACTCGGCGCTCTCGGCGCCGCTTCTGCGCTGCTGGCGCCGGTGCTGCCACAGGGCGAGGACCACCGACCCTACCGACATCGCCAGCAGCACGCCCGAGATCGGGCGCGTGAGGAACAGCCACAGATTATCGTCGGTCATGAGGGCGCGGATGAGGTTGGTCTCGATCTGGTCGCCGAGGATCACGCCGAGGATGAGCGGCGCGAGCGGCAGCTCGACCTTGACCATGGCGTAGCCGAGCAGCCCGAACGCGAGCAGGATGACCACCGCCGACATGGCGTTGGCGAGCGCGTAGGCGCCGATGGTGCACAGCACGAGCACCACCGGAAAGAGCGCCGCCTTGGGCACGGTGACCACGCCCAGCATCCAGCGCGCGCCGAGCGCGATGACCAGCACCATGATCGGGTGCGCGAGCAGGTAAGCGGCGAAGATGCCGTAGGCGATGTCGGGATTCTGCGAGATGAACAGCGGCCCGGACTGGATGCCGTGGATGGTGAGCGCGCCCAGCATCACCGCCGTCACCGCGTCCCCCGGGATGCCGAACGCCATGATGGTGACGAGCGAGCCGCCGACGTTGGCGTTGTTGGCGGTTTCCGAGGCGATGATGCCCTCGGGGGTGCCGGTGCCGAAGCGCTCCGGGTGGCGCGAGAACTTCTTCGCCTGGTCGTAGGCCATGATGTTGGCGGCGCTGCCGCCGATCGCCGGCAGCACGCCGATGACGACGCCGACGAACGACGACCAGGCGAGCAGGATCGGCCGACGCAGGATCTCCCAGATCACCTTCAGGTGCGACGCGGACAGGCTCACGGCGCCCTCGAGCGCCGCCGCCATCCGCGCACCGCCGCCCAGGCGCTCGACGTCGGTCATGATCTGCGCGAACGCGTACACGCCGATCAGCACCGGCAGGAAAGGTATTCCGCCCTCGAGGAACTCGACGCCGAGCGTGAGGCGCGGCGCGCCGAAGATCGGGTCGTTGCCGAGCACCGTCGCCACCAGGCCGATCGCGCCGGAGAGAAAGCCCTTCAGCAGCGAGCGCCCGACCAGTCCCGCCACCATCGACAGCGCGAGCACGAACAGCGAGAAGAACTCCCACGGGCCGAATTCGAGCGCGAAGCGCGCCAGCGGCTCGGTGGCCGCGATGAGAAACACGCCGCCGATCATGCCGCCGAGAAACGAGCCCCACACGCCGAGCCAGAGCGCGCGCCCCGCCTCGCCCTTGCGCGCCATGGGAAAGCCGTCGAACGTGGTCGCCACCGACGACGGCGTGCCCGGGATGCCGAGCAGCGTCGCGGTGACCAGGCCGCCCGCCGAGCCGCCGACGTACACGCCGGTCATCGCCGCCAGCCCCTGCAGCGGATCGAGCCCGAACGTGAACGGCAGCACGATGATGACGGTCATCGTGATGGTGACCCCGGGCAGCGCGCCGCCGACCACGCCGGCAACGGTGCCGATGACGAGCGGCAGCAGGTACTTGAGCTGGAACAGGCCGACGAGCGCGTTCCACAGCAGCTCGTACATGGCCCTAGAACCCGGTCCAGGTGCCGCGCGGCAGCAGCACCGCGAGGTAGTGCTCGAACACGTAATAGGTGGCGACGGTGGTGAGCGCAGCGAGCAGCAAACCACGCACCCAAAGCCGCGGGCGCCGCGGCGGCTCGAGCAGGAACGTCGCGCCGAGGACGAACAGGCACGTCGCCACGCGGAAGCCGAGCAGCGGCAGCAGGCTCACGTAGAGCGCGAACACGCCGAAGAGCAGCGCGACGAGCCGGTAGTTGAGCCGCGCCGCCGGCGGCGCCGCGCGGCCCTTGCGCAGGAGGTCGGACGCGAGCAGCGCCAGGCCGAGCAGCGCCGTGATGCCGAGCACGATGCGCGGGTAGAAACCCGGGCCGATGGGCACCAGCGGATTGCGTTCGAGCCCGAGCGTAAGCCAGAAAAGCACGAGGCTCGCCGCGGCTGCGGCGAGCCCCGCAATGCCGTCGCGGCCGATCACACTAGCGCTTCAGCATGCCCAGGTCCTTGGCCAGTGCCTTGTTCGAGTCGTCGTTCGCCTTGAAGAACGTCGCGTAGCCGCGCTCGTCCAGGTAGCGCACCAGGGTGCCGTGCTTTTTCAGCGCGTCACCGAGCCCCGGCTCCCGCGCCGCCTTGCCGCAGGCGGCGCGCAGCTTCGCGAGCACGTCGGCGGGCGTGCCCTTGGGCGCCACCAGGCCGCGGTTGACCGCGTATTCGACGTCGATGCCCAGTTCCTTCAGCGTCGGCACGGCGGGCAGCTCGGGATGGCGCGCGGCGCTCGCGATGGCGAGGAACTTGAGCTGGCCGGCGTCCGCCTTGCCCTTCTGCGTGAGGTTCGACTCCGCGAGGTCGATGTGCCCGCCGAGCAGGGCGTTCATGCGCGGCGCGGTGCCCTCGTAGGACACGTACTTGAACTTGAGGCCGGCGGCCTTCTCCACCAGCGCGGGAAAGAAGTGGCTGGTCGAGCCGAGCGTCGCGCCCACCGTGATCTGCCCCGGGCGCGCCTTGGCGTCGGCGATCATCGCCTTCATGTCCGCCCAGGGCGTCTTCGGGCTGGCGGTCACGACCGAAGGCGTCGAGCTCACCAGGCACAGCGGCTCGAAGTCCGAGTAATTCACGTCGGCGACGCCCGTATAGTAGGTCGAGTGGATCGAGTCGTGGATGGCGAAGATGGTGTAGCCGTCCGCCGGCGAGGCCTTCGCCTCCTTCGCGCCCTTGGTGCCCGAGGCGCCGCCGACGTTGGCGACGACGATGGTGCCGTTGAGGTCCTTCTGCATCAGCGGCGCGAAGGTGCGGTAGATGACGTCGGTGTCGCCGCCCGCAGCCCAGGGCACGATCAGCTTGATCGGGCGCTCGGGATAGGCGGCGAAAGCGAACAAGGGGAGCAGCGAAACGACGAGGGCGGCGGCGAGCTTTTTCATGGTTCCTCCTCCGAAGGGACTGCATAATAAGTCATGTTTCCCGGAAAGTGGTACGACGAGATCGCGCTCGGCGCGCGCTTCGGCACCAGCCTCACGGTGACCGAGGCGCACCTCGTGCTCGGCTCGGGGCTGTTCGGCGACTTCAACCCCCTGCACGTCAACGAGGAATTCGCGAGGCAGTCGATGTTCGGCACGCGCATCCTGCAGGGGCCGTTCACCAGCGCGCTGGTGGCAGCGCCGGTAGGCATGTATTTCTCCGGCACCGCCCTCGCCTACCTGGAGCACGCCTGCCGCTTCAAGGCGCCGGTGCGTCCCGGCGACACGCTGACCTCGGACTGGACGGTGGCGGAGAAGCTCGACAAGCCGAAGCACAAGGGCGGCATCGCCGTGCTGCGCTGCGTGTGCACCAACCAGAAGGGCGAGGTGGTGCTCGAGGCCGACGGCAAGATCCTGGTGGCTAGCCGGCCGGCGTCCTGAAGCCGTCGACCCAGCCCCGGTCGATGCGGTCCTTCCAGCGCCACACCCAGGCGCCTTCCACGCTCAGGCCGTTCCAGTCCGCGATCGCATAGCGATCGCCGCAGCTGATCAGCGCGAGCGAGCGCCGCTGCGGCACGTAGCGTCGCTGCGCACCGCCCAGATTGGCCGCGAGCACCGGCGCGTGGCGCACCGCGTACACGCCCGACTTCGGGTGCGGCGCGTCGCGCAGCGTGGCGCAATCCCCCACGGCGAACACCTCCGGGTGCGAGACGCTGCGCAGGCGCGCGTCCACCAGCACGAAGCCGCGCTCGTCGGTGGCGAGGCCGCTCACTCGCAGCAAGGGCAAAGGCGCCGCGCCGGCGGTCCAGATGACCAGGTCGAACGCCTCACCGGCGTAGGCCGCGTTGCGCAGCTCTACGCCGTTGCGCGCCAGCTGGCGCGCGATGCGCCGCGCCAGCCCGGGGCGGAACATCGGCCGATCCGAGTACAGCGTCACGCGCGCGTTCACCCGGTGCGCGACCGCCATGGCCAGTTCGACGCCTGCGGCCCCGCCGCCGACGACGGCAACCGCGCGCACGCGGTCCTTCGCCTCCAGCCATTGCTCCATGAAAGGCTCGAACGGCTTGGCGGCGAGCGCATGCGCGGGCGCCGCGGATTCGGAGCCCACGTCGAGCGAGGCCACGTCGTACGCGAGCTCCGTGCCGTCTTCGAGGCGCGCGAGGCGTCGGTCGGCATCCAGCGACGCAACCCGCCCGAGCACCAGCCTGGCGCCGGCGCGCGCCGCGAGCGCGGCGACGTCGATGCGGATGTCCTCGAGCTTGTAGTGCCCGGCGACGAAGCCCGGCAGCATCCCCGAGTAAACATGGTGCGCGTAAGGCGTCACCAGCGTTACGTCGCCGGCGATTCCCGCGCGCAGCACCCAGGCATGCGCGTGACCCCCGCCCACGAGCAGAAGCCGCTTCACCCGCGCGCTGCTTCGCGCTTGCGCAGTTCCTTCCTCTGCACCTTGCCCGTGGTGGTCATGGGCAGCGCGTCGATGAACTCGATCTCCTTCGGATACTCGTAGGGCGCGAGCCGCCCGCGTACGTGCTTCTGGATGTCCTCTTCGAGCGCCTTGGAGGGCTGCTGCCCCGGCTGCAGGACGATGAAGGCCTTCACCACCGCGCCGCGCGTGGCGTCGGGCTTGCCGATCACCGCGGCGTTGGCCACCGCCGGGTGCTTCACGAGGCAGTTCTCGATCTCCGCCGGGCCGATGCGGTAGCCCGAGCTCTTGATGACGTCATCCGACCGTCCCTGGTACCAGAGGTAGCCGTCCTCGTCCATCCTGCCCTGGTCGCCGGTGAGGCCCCAGTCGCCGATGAACTTGTCTTTCGTCGCCTGCGGGTTGTTCCAGTACTCGAGGAAAAACACCGGGTCGGCCTCGCCGTTGCAGAAACGGTGCACCGCGATCTCGCCGAGCTCGCCGCGCGGCCGCTCGTTGCCCTGCTCGTCGATCACCGCGACGCGGTGGCCCGGATAGGGCCGGCCGATGGAGCCCGGCTTCACCGGCCAGGCGGCCTGGCAGTTGCCGACCACGTAGTTGATCTCGGTCTGGCCGAACATCTCGTTGACGGTGACGCCGAGCTGCTCCTTCGCCCACTCGATCACCGTGACGCCGACCGACTCGCCCGCGCTCATGATGGAGCGCAGGTCGAGGTCGTATTTCCCGCGCGGCGCGGGCACCGCCTTCATCATCAGCTTAAGCGCGGTGGGAAACAGGAACGAATTGCGCACGCCGTACTTCTCCAGCAGGGCGTAGGCCTTTTCCGCGTCGAACTTGCCGCGGTAGCCGAGGATCGGGATGCCGAAGGCCCAGGAAGGCAGCAGCGCGTCGAATAGACCCCCGGCCCAGGCCCAGTCCGCCGGCGACCAGAAGATATCCCCGGGCTGTGGAAAGAAGTCGTGCGAGTGCACGAAGCCGGAGAGGTTGCCGATCAGCAGCCGGTGCGCCTCGTAGGCCCCCTTGGGCGCACCGGTGGTGCCGCTGGTGTAGATCACCACCGCCGGGTCGTCCGCCGC
>CAZAEG010000381.1:0-24415 GCA_964484035.1 uncultured Enterobacteriaceae bacterium
TGGCCGATCCGGAAGTCAAGAAGAGGCTGATGAACCTCGGCAACGACCCGATGGACATGTCGCCCGAGGAATTCGCGCGCTTCGTGCGCAGCGAGATCGAGGACTACGAGGGCGTGGTGCGCAGAGCGGGGATTCCCAAGCAGTAAGCGCTAGGCGGCCGTGGCGAGGCGCTTGAGCGGCACGCCGCTCAGGCGCTGCAGCTCTTCGAACGACAGCCCTTCGACCATCTCGATCACGTGGAGCCCGTCGGGCTTCACGTCGATCACCGCGAGGTCGGTGTAGATGCGGTTCACGCAGCGCGCGCCGGTGAGCGGGTAGGTGCAGCGCTCGACGATCTTGCTCTCGCCCTTCTTGGTGAGGTGCTCCATCATGACCAGCACCTGCTTCGCGCCCGCCGCGAGGTCCATCGCGCCGCCGACCGCGGGAATCGCGTCGGCGCCGCCGGTATGCCAGTTGGCGAGATCGCCGGCCACCGAGACCTGGAACGCGCCCAGGATGCAGTAGTCGAGGTGCCGGCCGCGGATCATGCCGAACGAGTCGGCATGGTGGAAATAGGCGCCGCCCGGGAGCAGCGTCACCGGCTCCTTGCCGGCGTTGATGAGGTCCTCGTCCTCCTCGCCCGGTGCGGGTTTCGGCCCGACGCCCAGGATGCCGTTCTCGCTGTGCAGGATGATCTCGCGCCCCTTGGGCAGGTAATCGCCGACCAGCGTCGGCAGCCCGATCCCCAGGTTGACGTAGGCGCCTTCCGGAATGTCGCGCGCGACGCGCGCGGCGAGCTGCTTCTTGTCGAGCTTCTTCATCTAGGCCGCCTTCTTCAGTGAGGGGGCAACGCGCACCACGCGCTGCACGAAGATGCCGGGGGTGACGATGGCTTCGGGGTCGAGCGCGCCGAGCTCGAGCGTCTCGCGCACCTGCACCACGGTGCAGCGCGCAGCGGCCGCCATGATCGGCCCGAAGTTGCGCGCGCTCTTGCGGTACACCAGGTTTCCCCAGCGATCGGCGCGATCCGCCTTCACCAGCGCGTAGTCCGCGTCGATCGGATACTCGAGCACGTAATCGCGCTCACCGATGCGGCGCGTCTCCTTGCCTTGCGCGAGCCGGGTGCCGTAGGCGGTCGGGGTGTAGAACGCGCCGACGCCCGCTCCCGCCGCGCGGATGCGCTCGGCGAGCGTGCCCTGCGGCACCAGCTCGAGCTCGATCTCTCCCGCGCGGTACAGCGCATCGAAGTGCCAGGAGTCGGTCTGGCGCGGAAACGAGCACAGGATCTTGCGCACGCGCCTCGCCTTGATCAGCGCCGCGAGGCCGGTATCGCCGTTCCCGGCATTGTTGTTGACGATGGTCAGGTTGCGCGCGCCTTGGGCGATCAGGGCATCGATCAGGGCGGCGGGCAGTCCGGCGTTGCCGAACCCGCCGATCAGGATGGTGGCGCCATCCGGGACGTCGGCGAGTGCCGCTTCAGGGCTCGGGAAAGATTTATCGATCATGGAAACGGAAATTATCCCAGTTCTTCTGATGAGGACATTCTTCACGGAAAACATTGAGTTGGAAATATAAGTACTTGATATATAAGAATTGCTGTGCCACAGAAACTGCCTTCCAAATTCGCGCTAAGTCCTTGTCGCAACTATAAAAAGCGCTTGACCGAAAAGATTGATCCCCGTTAAAGTGGTAAAAGGTAGGAAAAAGTGGCAAACGAGCCATATGAGCGGAGGATTCCACGGAGCAGCAGTCATTACGCTCGACGCCAAGGGGCGCGTCGCTATCCCGACGCGCCACCGCGCCGCGCTGCTCGATTCGGGCAGGGCACTGGTGCTGACGGCGCATCCGGACGGGTGCGTGCTCATCTATCCGGCAGCCGAATGGGAGCCGGTGCGCTCGCGCGTGGAGGCGTTTCCGAGCTTTCATCCCCAGGCGAGCTGGTGGAAGCGCCTGCTGCTCGGCTTCGAGGAGCACGTCGCCCCCGACGGCTCGGGCCGCCTCCTGCTGCCGAACGCGCTGCGCCTGCACGCCAGGCTGGAGCGCGACGCGATGATGGTGGGCCAGGGGCACTACTTCGAGCTCTGGGATTCCGCGGTCTGGGCGGCGAAGCTCGGCCAGGCGCTCTCGGGCGCCGGCGGCGCGCCTGCCGGCATGGAGGACTTCTCGCTGTGAGCGAGGACTATGCATACCCCGGTACTTCAGTCCGAAGCCGTCGAGGCGCTCGCCATCCGCGCCGATGGCGTCTACGTGGACGGTACCTTCGGCCGTGGCGGGCACAGCCGGGCGATCCTCGAGCGGCTCGGGCCGACGGGCCGTCTGGTGGCGCTCGACCGGGATCCCGAGGCCATGGCCGCGGCGCGCGCCATCGTGGACCCCAGGTTCGCCTTCGTGCACTCGAACTTCGGCGCGCTTTCCGAGGCGCTCGATGCGGCGGGCGTGGGGCTCGCGCACGGCATGCTGTTCGACCTCGGCCTGTCCTCGCCCCAGCTCGAGGATGCCGGGCGCGGCTTCTCGTTTCGCGGCGACGGCCCGCTCGACATGCGCATGGATCCGGGCAGCGGCGAGTCGGCGGCGCAGTGGCTCGCGCGGGCGCAAGAACAAGAAATCAGGGAGGTCATCCGCTCGTATGGCGAAGAACGGTTTGCTAAACAGATTGCAGCGGCGATTGTTGCTGCGCGCGGCCGCGACCCACTCCTGCGCACCCGGCAACTGGCCGATCTCGTGGGTCAGGCGGTCCGCACACGCGAGCCGGGCCAGGATCCGGCGACGCGCACCTTTCAGGCTATACGGATTCACGTCAATCGGGAGCTTGAGGAAGTGTCGCTGATGCTGCCCCAGGCGCTCGCGCGCCTCGCCGAGGGCGGCAGGCTCGCGCTCATCAGCTTCCATTCGCTGGAAGACCGGATCGTGAAGCGGTTCATGCAACGCGCCGCGCGCCCCGACGTGCCCCGGGATTTGCCGCTGCGCGCCAGCGAAATGCCACAACCGCCGCTCAAGCTTCTCGGCCGTGCCATCCGACCCACGGCCGCGGAGATCGCGGCAAATCCGCGCGCGCGCAGCGCACGCCTTCGCGTCGCCGAGCGCACCGCGGTGCCTTACGCTTTTCCCCAACCGAATCGAATCGAGCCCGACGCGCGGTGGCGAAACTGAACCTCCTCCTCCTCGCAGTTCTCGTCGCCTGCGCGCTCGGGCTCGTCACCTCACAGCACAAGGCGCGCAAGCTGTTCTCGGAGCTCGAGCGCGAGAACGGCCGCGCGCGCGAGCTCGATGTCCAATACGGCCGGCTGCAGCTCGAAGCCAGCACCTGGGGACTGCACGCGCGCGTCGAGAGCATCGCGACCCGCACCCTGGGGATGCGCTCTCCCGATCCGCGGCGCGTGCGGATCCTGGCCCGAGACGGTGGCAGGTGAGCGCGGCGGCGCAGGGGCTGGTCCGGCTCCCGGTGTGGCGCGCGCGCTTCGTGCTCGCTGCGCTCCTCGCCGCGTTTGCGGTGCTGGCGGCCCGCTCGCTCTATCTGCAGGCGATGCGGACCGACTTCCTGCAGGAGAAGGGCGACGCGCGCTATTCCCGCGTCATCCATGTGCCGGCCACGCGCGGCCGGATCCTCGACCGTAACGGCGAGGCGCTGGCGATCTCGACCCCGGTCAAGTCGATCTGGGCCATCCCCGCCGACGCCGAGCTCTCGCGCAAGCAACGCAGAGCACTCGGCGCGCTGCTCGGCGTGGATGCGGCGGAGCTGCAGACGAAGCTCGCCGACACCTCGCGCGATTTCGTCTATCTGAAGCGGCTGGTCGCACCGGAAACCGCCGAGGCCGTGGCGAGCCTCGGCTTGAGCGGCATTCATCAGCATCGCGAGTATCGGCGCTACTACCCGGCAGGCGAAGTGACTGCCCACATTATCGGATTTACCGGCGTGGACGACACCGGCCAGGAAGGCGTCGAGCTCGCGCACCAGGCGAGGCTGGGCGGCACGCCGGGGAGCCGGCGGGTCCTGAGGGACCGGCTCGGGCGCATCGTGGAGGACGTCGAATCGATCCGTGCCGCGCAGGACGGACACGATCTCGTCCTGTCGATCGACGCCACGCTGCAAAGCCTCGCTTACAGCGCCCTGAAGGGCGCGGTGCTGCAGCACCGGGCGAAGGCGGGCGGACTGGTCGCGCTCGACGTGCGCAGCGGCGAGATTCTCGCGCTCGCGAATGTCCCCTCGTACAACCCGAACAACCGGGCTCGCCTCACCGGGGCCCAGCTGCGAAACCGGGTGATCACCGACCTGTTCGAGCCGGGCTCCACGCTCAAGCCGTTCACGGTCGCGCTCGCGATCGAAACCGGGAAAGTCACGCCGCGCACCTCCATTGCCACCGAACAGGGCAGATTCCCGCTCGCCAGCTACACCATTCGCGACCTTCATCCCGCGGCTTCGCTCAGCGTGGCGCAGGTGCTGCAGAAGTCCTCCAACGTCGGCGCGGCGAAGCTCGCCCTCGCGCTGCCGCGCGAGGCGATGTGGGATCTCTTCCGGCGGGCCGGCTTCGGCGCCGCGCCGGAACTCGGCTTTCCGGGCGCCGCGGCGGGAAGACTGCGCCATTACCGGGAATGGCGGACGATCGAGCAGGCCACGATGGGCTACGGACACGGCATCTCGGTGAGCCTAGTGCAGCTCGCCCGGGCCTACACCCTGTTCGCCCGCGACGGGGAATTGGTAGCGCTCACCCTGGTCAGATCCGGCGCCGTGGCGAGCGGCGAGAAGGTGCTTTCCGCCGAAGCGGCAAGAGCGGTGCGCCGCATGCTCGAGCTCGCGGTGCAGCCCGGCGGCACCGGCCCGCGCGCGCGCATCATGGGCTGGCGCGTCGCCGGCAAGACCGGCACCGCGCACAAGCAGGAGAACGGCGGCTACGCCTCCGACAAGTATCTTGCTTCCTTCGTCGGCCTGGCGCCCGCGTCGGCGCCGCGCGTCGTGGTGGCGGTCATGATCGACGAGCCTTCGGCCGGCGAGTACTACGGCGGAACGGTTGCCGCGCCGGTGTTCGCACAGGTGATGGAAAGGGCGTTGCGCCTGCTCGCCGTGCCGCACGACGCGCCGCTCGAGCCGGTGCGCATGCCCGGGCCCGGCGAAGTGGCGAAGGAGAGCACGTGATGCAGGCATGGACGGCGGCGTGGCTGGGATGCTGGGCAGAGCTGTGGGATCCAAGGAACTGGAGCCGTTCGCGCATCTCGCTGCCCAAGGGGCGATGATCGAGCGGCTTTCCTCGGACAGCCGCCGGTGCGCTCCGGGCGTGGCGTTTTTCGCCTATCCGGGCGAGACGGCCGACGGACGCGCGCACATCACCGAGGCGATCGGCCACGGCGCGGCCGCGGTGCTCTGGGAAAGCGGCGGCTTCTCCTGGCGCGAGCAGTGGCGCGTGCCGAACCTCGGCGTTCAGGACCTCAGGCGGCAGGCGGGGTTTCTCGCGCACGAGTTCTACGGACGAGCCTCCGAGTCGCTCTGGACCTGCGGCGTGACCGGCACCAACGGCAAGACCTCGTGCAGCCAGTGGATCGCGGCGCTGCTCGGCCGGCGGGGCGCCAGGGCCGCCGTGGTCGGGACGCTCGGCAGCGGCTATCCCGGCGCGCTCTCGGGCGCCTCGAACACCACGCCAGACCCGCTCGAGCTGCACCGGATGCTGAAGGACTTTCTTGCAGACGGCGCGAGCGCCGTGGCGATGGAGGTGTCCTCGCACGGGCTCGCGCAGGGACGCGTGAACGGCGTGCGCTTCGCGTGCGCGCTGTTCACCAACCTTTCCCACGACCACCTCGACTACCACGGATCGATGCAGGCCTATGCGCAGGCGAAGGCGCTGCTGTTCGACACGCCCGGCCTGGGATGCGCGGTGCTGAACCTCGACGACGTTTTCGGCGTGCAGCTCGCGCAGCGCCTTGCGCGGCGCGGCGTGCGCACCATCGGGTACAGCCTGTCGCGCGCCAGCGTCGTGCCGGGCAGCGTGAGCGAGTTCATTGCCGTGTCTGCCGTCGATGGCGCCAGGGTCGAGCTCGATTCGAGCTGGGGCGCAGCGCGCACCGCGGTGAAGCCGCTGGGCCGCTTCAATCTCGCCAACGCGCTCGGTGTGCTCGGGGTCCTGGTCGCGTACGGGGTGCCTTTCGCCGATGCTGCGGCGCTGCTTTCCGAGCTGCCGCCGGTGCCCGGCCGCATGCAGGCGATCGCAGAGCAGCCTCTGGTGGTGGTGGACTACGCGCACACGCCGGACGCCCTGGAGAAGGTGCTTCTGGCGTTGCGCCCGGTCGCCGACGCCCGCGGCGGCAGGCTGATCGCGGTATTCGGCGCCGGCGGCGACCGCGATCCCGCCAAGCGCCCTCTGATGGGCGAGGTCGCGGCACGCCTTGCCGACCGGGTGCTGCTCACCTCGGACAACCCGCGCAGCGAAGATCCGCTCGCCATCATCGAGGCGATCGAGCGTGGAATCGCGGAACGCTGCGACATCGAGCCAGACCGCGCGATGGCGATCGAACAGGCGGTCGGCGGGGCGGCGCTGCAGGACGTGGTGCTGGTTGCCGGAAAGGGTCACGAGGACTACCAGGAGATCGCGGGCAGGCGGCTCGCGTTCTCCGACGAGGCGGCAGTGCGCTCGGCGCTTGCGCGTCGGGAGCGGCCATGATGAGCGTGCGCGAGGCGGCGCAGTCGATCGGCGCCCGGCGCTCGGGCGCCGACGCGCTTTTCACCGGCGTGTCCACCGACACCCGGTCGCTGCGCGCGGGAGAGCTGTTCGTCGCGCTGCGCGGCGAGCGCTTCGACGGCCACGCGTTTCTCGCGGCGGCGAGCGGCGCCGGCGCCGCGGCGGCGATGGTCGATGAGCGCTACGTCGGGCCCTATCCGCTTCCGGTCATCGTGACGCACGACACCCGGCGCGCGCTCGGGGATCTTGCGCGGCACTGGCGCGCTCGCTTCAAGCCGGTCGCCATCGCGGTCACCGGTTCGAACGGCAAGACCACCGTGAAGGAGATGCTTGCGTCGATCCTGCGCCGGCACGCCGGCGAAGCGGCGGTGCTCGCGACCGGCGGGAACTTCAACAACGACATCGGGGTGCCGCTTACCGTGCTTCGCCTGCGCGATGCGCACCGCTATTGCGCGATCGAGCTGGGGATGAACCACAAGGGAGAGATCGCGCTGCTCGCGGCGATCGCGCAGCCCACCGTCGCCCTGGTGAACAACGCGCAGCGCGAGCACCTCGAGTTCATGCGCTCGGTGGACGAGGTCGCGGCCGAGAATGCGAGCGTGTACGGCGCGCTGCCGCCGGAGGGCGTCGCCGTGGTTAACGCCGACGACGCCCACGCCGAGCTGTTTCGCAAGGCGGCCGCAAGCCGCACGGTGCTGGACTTCGGCCTGGAGCGCTCCGTCGCCGTGACCGGGAGCTACGCGCTCAAGCCGCTCTCGAGCGAGCTGCGCATCCGGAGCGCCGAGGGGGAAGCGGCCGCGACGCTCGCGATCCCCGGGCTTCACAACGTGCGCAATGCGCTCGCCGCCGCCGCCTGCGCGGTGTCGGCGGGGGTCGCGCTGCGTACCATCGCCGAAGGACTGTCCGAATTTCGTCCCTATGCCGGGCGGCTGCAGGTCAGGCAGACCGCCGCCGGCGTCACCGTCATCGATGATACTTACAACGCGAACCCCGACTCGGTGCTCGCGGCGATCGACGTGCTCGCGTCGTGCCCCGGGCCTACGGTGCTGGTGCTCGGCGACATGGGCGAGGTGGGCAGCCGCGGGCCGGAATTCCACCGCGAAGTGGGCGCCTACGCGCGCGAGAAGGGCATTTCCCGCCTGCTTGCGACCGGCGAGGCTGCGCGCGGCGCGGTCGACGGGTTCGGCGCCGGCGCCCGGCACTTCGGCAGCCTGGAACAGCTGATCGGCGAGGTCAGCGGCAAGACCATCCTGGTGAAGGGATCGCGCTTCATGCGCATGGAACGCGTCGTGGCGGCGCTCACCGGGGCCGCCGCCCAGGGAGGTCACTGATGCTGCTCGAGATCGCCCAGTGGCTGGCGAAGGACGTGCGTGCGTTCAATGTCTTCAACTACATCACGCTGCGAGCGGTGCTCGCCTGTCTCACGGCGCTTGCCGTCTCGCTGATCCTGGGTCCGTACATGATCCGCAAGCTGACGGCGTACAAGATCGGCCAGGCGGTGCGCGACGACGGCCCGCGCTCGCATCTGACCAAGGCGGGCACCCCGACCATGGGCGGGGCGTTGATCCTGGTGTCGATCTGCGTGACGACCCTGCTCTGGGGCGATCTCTCCAACCGGCTGCTGTGGGTGGTGCTGCTCGTGACGCTCGCCTTCGGCAGCATCGGCTGGATCGACGACTACCGCAAGGTGGTCCACCGCAATCCGAAAGGCCTGTCGGCCAGGCAGAAATTCTTCTGGCAGTCGGTGATCGGGCTCTCGGCCGCGGTGTACCTCGCCTACCTCTCGCAGAGCATGCCGGCGCTCAACCAGCTGATCGTGCCGTTCTTCAAGCACATCGCGTATCCGCTCGGCGCCGTGGGCTTCGTGGTGCTGACTTTCTTCGTGATCGTCGGCACCTCGAACGCCGTCAACCTGACCGACGGCCTGGACGGACTGGCGATCATGCCCACGGTGCTGGTAGGCAGCGCGCTTGGCATCTTCGCGTACGTCGCCGGCCACGCCGTGTTCTCGAAGTACCTCGGACTGCCCTACATCGCCGGCGCGGGCGAGCTCGCGGTGATCTGCGGCGCGCTCGCCGGCGCCGGGCTCGGCTTCCTGTGGTTCAACGCCTACCCCGCCGAAGTCTTCATGGGCGACGTCGGTGCGCTCGCGCTCGGCGCGGCGCTCGGCACGGTCGCCGTCATCGTGCGCCAGGAGATCGTGCTTTTCATCATGGGCGGCGTGTTCGTCGTCGAGACGCTCTCGGTGATGATCCAGGTGCTGTACTTCCGCATCACCGGCGGCAAGCGCATTTTCCGCATGGCGCCGCTGCACCATCACTACGAGCTCGAGGGCTGGAAGGAAAGCCAGGTGGTGGTGCGCTTCTGGATCATCACCATGATGCTGGTGCTGTTCGGGCTGTCGACGCTCAAGCTGCGATGATGCGCGAGCCGCCGTTTTCGCTGCTGAACAGGCCGCGCCCGGTAGCGCTGCAGGGCCGGCGGGTGCTGGTGCTCGGACTGGGCGACACGGGCCTCTCGGTCGCGCGCTGGATGCAGCACGAGGGCGGCACCGTGCGGGTCGCGGACACGCGCGCCGCGCCGCCGCGAAAGGACGACTACGCCGGCGAGCTGCGCACCGGGGCGTTCCAGGCTTCGCTGCTCGAGGGCATGGACCTGGTCTGTGTCAGCCCGGGGCTCGCGCTCGCCGACCCGCTGATCCACGAAGCGCTGCGCCGGGGCGTTCCCGTGCTCGGGGACGTCGAGCTGTTCGCGTGGCGGAACAAAAGCAAGGTGCTCGCCGTCACGGGCACCAACGGCAAGAGCACGGTGACCGCGCTGACCGGCCATCTGCTGCGCAGCGCCGGCCTAGACTGCGAGGTGGCGGGCAACATCGGGCCGCCGGTGCTCGAGGCGCTGCTCAGGCGCAGCGCGCCGCCGGCCGCATGGGCGCTCGAGCTCTCGAGCTACCAGCTCGAGACCACGTGGTCGCTCGAGCCCGATGCGGCGGCAATGCTCAACCTGAGCGAGGATCACCTCGACCGCTATTCGAGCCTCGACGAGTACGGCGCCGCCAAGGCGCGCGTATTCGCCGGCAGCGGCACGCAGGTGCTCAATCGCGATGACGCGCGCTCGCTCGCCATGGCGCAGCCCGGCCGCGCCATCGTGAGCTTCGGCCTGAATGCCCCGCCGACGGCGCGCGACTTCGGTATTGCGGGGCAGAAGCTCGTCGAGGGCGCGGAGCCGATCGTGGAGGCCTCCGCGCTCTTCATCCATGGCTCGCACAACCTCGCGAACGCGCTCGCCGCGTGCGCGCTCGCTCGCGCCGCGGGCGTTCCGCGGGATGCCCTGGCGGAGGGGCTGCGCAGCTTCCGCGGGCTGCCGCACCGGCTGCAGCACGTCGCGCGCCGGCGCGGCGTCGACTGGTACGACGACTCGAAGGGCACCAACGTAGGGGCGACGGTCGCCGCGCTGGCGGGCTTGAGCCGGAAAACCGTGCTGATCCTGGGCGGAGACGGAAAGGGCCAGGACTTCTCGCCGCTGCGGGAGCCGGTCGGCCGGCTTGCCGCCGGCGTCCTGCTGATCGGCCGCGACGCGCCCCTCATCGAAAGCGTGCTTTCGCACCCGCGCGCCGAGCGTTGCGCGACGCTTGAGCAGGCAGTGCGGCGCGCCGCCGAGCTCGCCGCCCCCGGCGATGCGGTGCTGCTTTCGCCCGCATGCGCGAGCTTCGACATGTTCCGCGACTACCGGCAGCGCGGCGAGGCGTTTGCCGCCGCGGTCAGGAGCCTGGAGCCGTGAGCCAGACTTACGTCTTCGCCCGCAGTGCCCCGAGCGCCGAATACGACCGCTCTCTCGCCTGGGCGGCGCTGATTCTGGCCGCCATGGGCCTGGTGATGGTGTATTCGGCCTCGATCGCCACTGCCGAGGCGAGCCGCCATACCGGGCAGAACGCGGCGTGGTACCTCGCCCGGCACGGCAGCTTCCTCGCCGCGGGGCTGTTCGCCGCGATCACGGTGTTCCTGGTGCCGGTGCGCCTCTGGCAGAAGGCGTCGCCATGGCTTTTCGTGGGCTGCGTGGCGCTCCTCGTCGCGGTGCTGGTGCCCGGGTTCGGGCGCGAAGTCAACGGCGCGCGGCGCTGGCTCGACCTGTCGCTCATCGCCGCCCAGCCCTCGGAGCTGATGAAGCTGGTGGTCGTGCTCTACGCCGCCGATTACACGGTGCGCAAGCACGCGGTGCTGAAGAGCTTCAAGAAGGGCCTGCTGCCCATGCTCGCGGTCATGCTGCTGGTTTCGTGGCTGCTGCTGCGCCAGCCCGACTTCGGCGCGCTGGTGGTCGTCGCCGTGACCACGTTCGGCATCCTGTTTCTCGGCGGCATGAACGGCAGGCACTTCGCGGCCCTCATCGGCATGCTCGGCGCGGGCTTCGCGCTGCTGGTGCTGTCCTCGCCCTACCGCATGCAGCGCATCTTCGGCTTCATGGATCCATGGTCCGATCCCTTCGGCCGCGGCTACCAGCTCTCGCATGCGCTGATCGCCTTCGGCCGGGGCGAATGGATCGGCGTCGGCCTCGGGGCGAGCGTCGAGAAGTTGCATTACCTGCCGGAGGCGCACACCGATTTCCTGCTGGCGGTGATCGCCGAGGAGCTCGGCCTCGCTGGCGTGGCGCTGGTGATCGGCGCTTTCGTCTGGATCGTGGCTCGCGCCTTCGTCGTCGGGCGCCAGGCGGCCCAGCGCGAGCGGCATTTCGCCGCGCTCGCCGCGCAGGGCATCGGCGTCTGGCTCGGGTTTCAGGCGCTCGTGAACATGGGCGTCAACATGGGCCTGCTGCCGACCAAGGGGCTCACCCTTCCGCTGGTGAGCTACGGCGGCTCGGGGCTGCTCGCCAACTTCGTCGCGCTCGCGATCCTGCTGCGCATCGACTGGGAGAACCGGCAGCTTGCCCGGGGGCTTCATGCCTAGAACACTACTCATCATGGCCGGGGGTACCGGGGGCCATATTTTCCCCGGGCTCGCGGTCGCCGAGCGGGCGCGCGAGGCCGGCTGGCGGGTGGTGTGGATGGGCGCACGCGGCGGGATGGAAGAGCGGCTGGTGCCGCGGCACGGGCATGAGACCGCGTGGATTCGAGCCCGCGCGGCGCGCGGCAAAGGGCTGCTGCAAAAGCTGCTGCTGCCGGCGAACCTGCTGTACTCGTTCTGGGAGAGCGCGCGCCACCTCTCGCGGCTCAAGCCCGACGTGGTGCTCGGCCTGGGCGGCTACGTCGCCTTCCCCGGGGGCATGATGGCCTCGCTGCTCAACCGCCCGCTTGCGCTGCACGAGCAGAACGCGATTCCGGGCCTTGCGAACCGGGTGCTGGCGGCGATCGCCGACAAGGTCATGGTCGGCTTTCCCGGCGCGTTGAAGGGCGCGGAGTGGACCGGCAATCCGGTGCGCTCGGAAATCGCCGCCATCGCGCCACCGCAGCGGCGCTTCGACGGCCGCGAGGGCCCGCTGCGGCTGCTGGTGGTGGGCGGAAGCCTCGGCGCCCAGGCGCTCAACGAAGCGCTGCCGCGCGCGCTCGCGCTGCTCGGGAGCAGAGTGCGCGTGGTGCACCAGTCCGGCGAGAAGCACCTCGGCGATCTCGAGCGGCACTACGCCGCGGCAGGCGTCGAAGGCGAGCTCCTCGCGTTCATCGAGGACATGGCGCGGCGCTACGCCGAGGCCGACCTGGTGATCTGCCGCGCCGGAGCGGTGACCGTCGCCGAGCTCTCCGCCGGCGGCATGCCGAGCATCCTGGTGCCGTTTCCCCATGCGGTCGACGACCACCAGACCGCGAACGCGCGCTTTCTGGCCGACAACGGCGCCGCGATCCTGCTGCCGCAGCGCGAGCTGACGCCGCAGCGCCTCGCCTCGCTTTTGCGCTCGCTCGACCGCGCCAAGCTTCTCGACATGGCAAGCAAGGCGCGCACGCTGGGAAAGCCGGACGCCGCCGCGCTCGTCGCGCAACGCTGCATGGAGCTCGCGCGATGAAGCACAAGGTCCGGCACATCCATTTCGTCGGCATCGGCGGCTCCGGCATGTCCGGCATCGCCGAGGTGCTGCGCAACCTCGGCTACGAAGTGAGCGGCTCCGACCTCGCCGAGAACGCGGCGACCCGCCGGCTTGCCGGCCTCGGCGCCAAGGTCTTCACGCAGCACAGCCCGAAGCACGTCGAGGGCGCGGACGCGGTGGTGGTTTCCTCGGCGGTTCACGACGAGAACCCCGAGGTCGTGGCCGCGCGCGAGCGGCGCATCCCGGTGGTGCCGCGCGCCCTGATGCTTGCCGAGCTGATGCGCCTGAAGCAGGGCGTGGCGATCGCCGGCACGCACGGCAAGACCACGACGACCAGCCTGGTCGCGAGCGTGCTCGCGGAAGGCGGGCTCGATCCCACGTTCGTGATCGGCGGGCGCCTGAACGCGGCGGGCTCCAACGCGCGCCTCGGCGCAGGCGACTTCATCGTGGTCGAGGCGGACGAGTCCGACGCTTCCTTCCTGCACCTGCAGCCCGTGATCGCGGTGGTCACGAACATCGACGCCGACCACATGCAGACCTACGAGTACGACTTCGCGCGGCTCAAGCATGCCTTCGTGCAGTTCCTCCAGAACCTGCCGTTCTACGGCGCCGCGATCCTGTGCGCCGACGACGCGAACCTGCGCGAGATCCTGCCGCTGGTCACGAAGCCGATCCTCACCTATGGCACCGCGCCCGATGCAAGCGTGCGCGCGGAGGCGATCGAGCACGACGCCGGCCGCATGCGCTTTCGCGCGCACCGCGAGTCGGGAGCGCCGCTGGAGGTGACGCTCAACCTGCCGGGCCGCCACAACGTCCTCAATGCGCTCGCGGCGATCGCGGTGGCGGGCGAGCTCGCCATCCCGGAGCCGGCGATCCTCAAGGCACTGGCCGAATTCCACGGGGTCGGCAGGCGCTTCCAGAACTACGGCGAGATCGCCCTTGCGGGGGGCGGCGCTTTCACGCTGATCGACGACTACGGTCATCACCCGGCCGAGATGGCGGCCACGCTCGAGGCGGCGCGCGGCGCCTTCCCGGGAAGGCGCATCGTGCTCGCCTTCCAACCGCATCGCTATACGCGCACGCGCGACCTGTTCGAGGACTTCGTGCGCGTGCTCTCCAGCGCCGACGCGCTGCTTCTCGCCGAGGTCTATCCGGCCGGCGAGGCGCCCATCGTCGCCGCCGACGCCCGCTCGCTCGCTCGCGCCGTGCGCGTGGCCGGAAAAGTGGAGCCGGTATTCGTCGAGGACGTCGCGGAGATGCCCGCCGCCATCCGGCGCATCGCCGAGCCCGGCGATGTCGTCGTCACCATGGGTGCCGGATCGATCGGCAACGTGCCGGCGCAACTGACATGAACATGGCGGATACGCTCCACTTCAGCGGGCTGCGCGGACAACTGAGGCAGGCCGAGCCCATGGCCCGGCACGTCAGCTGGCGCTGCGGCGGGCCGGCCGAGCGCTGCTACGCGCCGGCGGACCTGGACGACCTCGCCGCGTTCCTTGCGCAGCTCCCGGCAGAGGAGCCGCTGCTTTTCGTCGGCCTGGGCTCGAACCTGCTGGTGCGCGACGGCGGCTGGCGCGGCACCGTGGTGCTGACGCACGCGGCAAAGCTGCGCCCGTGCCTGGACGGCGACCTGGTCTACGCCGAAGCCGGCGTCGCGAGCCCCAAGGTCGCGCGTTTCGCGGCGCTGCACGACTTCAAGGGCGCGGAATTCCTGGCCGGCGTGCCCGGGACCGTCGGCGGCGCGCTTGCGATGAACGCCGGCTGCTACGGCGGCGAGACCTGGGACATCGTCGAGCGGGTGGTCAGCATCGACCGCCGGGGCCGGCGCACGCCGCGCGCCAAAGCGCAGTTCGAGATCGGCTACCGGCATTGCGCGCCGAAAGCGCCGCGCGAGGAATGGTTCGCCGCCGCGTGGTTTCGCCTGAGACCGGGCGATGGCGAGGTCTCGCGCGCCGAGATGAAGGCGCTGCTCGCCAGGCGCATCGCCTCGCAGCCGCTGGCTCTGCCCAACGCCGGCAGCGTGTTCCGCAATCCTCCCGGCGAGCATGCCGCGCGCCTGATCGAGTCCTGCGGCCTGAAGGGCTTGCGCCGCGGTGGCGCCCGCGTGTCGGAGAAGCACGCCAACTTCATCGTCAATCCGGGCGGCGCAGCCTCGGCGAGCGACATCGAAGGGCTGATCCAGGACGTGCAGCGCAGGGTCCAGGAAAGGACGGGCGTTCTGCTCACGGTCGAAGTGCGCATTGTGGGAGAGCCGGCGTGAGCGCGGGCGCGAGCTTCGGCAAAGTCGCGGTGCTCCTCGGCGGCAGATCGGCCGAGCGCGAGGTGTCGCTGAAAAGCGGCGCCATGGTGCTCGAGGCCCTGCGCGGCCAGGGCGTCGACGCTCATCCGTTCGACCCGGCCGAGCGCGGCCTGGACGCGCTGATCGCCGAGCGCTTCCAGCGCGTGTTCATCGCCCTGCATGGCCGCTTCGGTGAGGACGGCACGATTCAGGGCATCCTCGAATGGCTCGGCATTCCGTACACCGGCAGCGGCGTGCTCGCCTCGGCGCTGGCGATGGATAAGGTGCGCACCAAGCGCCTCTGGTCGGCCGAGGGGCTGCCCACGCCGCCGTATCGGGTGCTCGGCGGCGACACGGACCTCAAAGCGGTGGCGAAGCGCCTGGGCGTGCCGCTGATGGTGAAGCCCGCAGCCGAGGGCTCGTCGGTCGGCATGTCCAAGGTGCGCGCCGCCGCGGACCTGAAGAAGGCCTACGCGCTGGCGGTGAACTACGACCCGGTGGTCATCGCCGAGAAATTCATCGAGGGTGTCGAGCTCACCGTGGGAATTCTCGGCGAGCAGGTGCTGCCGATCATCAAGCTCGAGACGCCACGCGACTTTTACGACTACGAGGCGAAGTACGTCGCCGACGACACGCGCTATCTGATCCCCAGCGGGCTGGCGGCCAGGAAGGAAAGCGAGGTGCAGGCGCTCTGCCTGAAGGCCTATCGGTCGCTGGGCTGTCGGGGCTGGGGCCGAGTGGATTTGATGCTCAACCGCCAGGGGCGACCCTACCTCCTCGAGGTCAACACCTCGCCCGGCATGACAGATCACTCGCTGGTTCCCATGGCGGCGCGCGCCGTGGGCATGAGCTATCCCGAGCTCTGCCGGCGGATCCTGGAGGCGGCCCGTGTGGGATAACCCGCGCCTGCTCAATGCGGCGGCCGGCTTCCTGGTGGGTGTCGCCGCGCTCGCTTTCGGTTTCGCGGCGCTGCAGACGCTGATGCGCTCCAGCCTGTTTCCGCTGCGCGAGATCGAGGTCACGACGCCCTTGGAGAGAACCTCGAAGGCGCAGATCGAAGCGGCGGTGCAGGGCCGGGTGACGGGCAATTTCTTCGCCGTGGAGATCTCGGAGATACGAGCGAGCATCGAGCGGCTGCCCTGGGTGCGGCGCGTCGGCGTGCGGCGCGCCTGGCCTGATCGCCTGCAGATTGCGCTCGAGGAGCATGTGCCGCTCGCGCGCTGGGGCGACGACGCCCTGATCAACGCTCACGGCGAGCGCTTCAGCGGCACGACGCAGGCCGCCCTGCCGGTATTCATCGCGCCGCCCGGCACCGAGTTCGAGCTCTCGTGGCGCTACGCGCGTTTCGCGCGCGCGCTCGAGCCGCTCGGCGAGCCGCTCGAGCGCGTGGTGCTCACGCCGCGCTTTGCCTGGCAGCTGCGCCTGGGCAACGGGCTGCAGCTCATGCTCGGCCGCGATGCCGATGCCGCCGAGGAACGGCTGCGACGGTTCGTGGAGGTCTACCCGGCTTTCCCCCGGGGCACGAGGCACGACTATGTCGATCTGCGCTACCCGAACGGCTTCGTGGTCCGCTCGCCGGAACGCGAAGGCTGAATCGATCGATGGCCAAGGAAAACAAGAACCTGATCGTGGCCCTGGACATCGGCACCTCGAAGGTGGCGTGCCTGGTCGCCGAGCTCCATCCGGACGGCGTGCTCGAGATCCTGGGCATGGGCGGGCACGAGTCGAGAGGCCTCAAGAAGGGCGTGGTGGTCAACATCGAGGCCACGGTGACCGCGATCCAGCGCGCCCTGGAGGAGGCCGAGCTGATGGCCGACTGCAAGATCGCGTCGGCTTTCGTCGGCATCGCCGGCAGCCATATCCGCAGCTTCAACTCGACCGGCATGGTCGCGGTCAAGGATCGCGAAGTCGGGGCGCTGGACGTCGACCGGGCGATCGACACCGCGCGCGCGGTCAATATCCCGACCGACCAGCAGATCCTGCACGTGCTGCGCCAGGAGTTCATCATCGACGGCCAGGAGGACGTGCGCGAGCCGATCGGCATGTCCGGGCTGCGGCTCGAAGTCAAGGTGCACATCGTCACCGGCGCCGTGTCGGCGGCGCAGAACATCGTCAAGTGCGTGCGCCGCTGCGGCCTGGAGGTGAACGACCTCATCCTGCAGCCGCTCGCGTCGTCGCGCGCGGTGCTCTCCGAGGACGAGACGGACCTCGGCGTCTGCCTGGTGGATGTCGGCGGCGGCACGAGCGATATCGCCGTCTTCACGCACGGCGCCATCCGCCACACGGCGGTCATCCCGATCGCCGGCGACCAGATCACCAACGACATCGCCATGGCGCTGCGCACGCCGACCGCGGAAGCCGAGCTGATCAAGGTGCGCCACGGCGTGGCGCTCAGGCAACTCGCCGACCCCAACGAGATGATCGAAGTGCCCGGCATCGGCGACCGCGGCCCGCGCGTCATGTCGCGGCAGACGCTCGCCGAAGTGATCGAGCCGCGCGTCGAGGAGCTGTTCTCGCTCGTGCAGCAGGTGCTGCGCGAGTCGGGCTTCGAGGAGCTGCTCTCGTCGGGCGTGGTGCTCACCGGCGGCAGCGCGGTGATGCGCGGCATGGTCGAGCTCGGCGAGGAGATCTTCCACATGCCCGTGCGCGTGGGCGTGCCGCGCTACGCGGGCGGGCTCGC
Source organism: uncultured Enterobacteriaceae bacterium (assembly GCA_964484035.1). Taxonomy (GTDB): domain Bacteria; phylum Pseudomonadota; class Gammaproteobacteria; order Burkholderiales; family SG8-39; genus JAABQT01. The sequence goes on from CAZAEG010000381.1 coordinate 17,609, forward strand.
CGACGTGGTGCGCAGTCCGCGCTACGCCACGGCCGTAGGCCTGCTCATGGAGGGCGTGCAGCAGGTGCGGCAGGGGCAGCTGTCGCGGCAGGACGGATCGGTGCGCGCCGTGCTGGCGCGCATGCGCGAATGGTTCCAGAGGAATTTCTGACGTGGGTTCAACCGGCAAGGAGGAAACGGCATGTTTGAGATCGTAGACAGTCAAGCGGCAGGCCCGGTCATCAAGGTGATCGGGGTCGGTGGCGCCGGCGGCAACGCCGTCAACCACATGATCGAGCAGGGCGTCGAAGGCGTGGAGTTCATCGCCGTCAATACCGACGCGCAGGTGCTTTCGCGCAACAGATCGCGCAACCAGATCCAGCTCGGCTCGACCGGACTGGGTGCGGGCGCCAAGCCCGAGGAGGCGCGCGCCGTGGCGCTCGCCGAGCGCGATCGCATCGAGGAGGCGGTCTCGGGCGCGCACATGGTGTTCATTACCGCCGGCATGGGGGGCGGCACCGGCACCGGCGCCGGCCCCGTGATCGCGGAGGTGGCGCGCTCGCTGGGCATCCTGACCGTGGCCGTGGTCACCAAGCCCTTTTCCTTCGAGGGCTCGAAGCGCATGAAGATCGCCGAGATGGGCCTGGCGGAGCTCTCCCCGCACGTGGATTCCCTGATCGTGATCCTCAACGACAAGCTCGAGGAGGTGCTGGGCGAGGACGTGACGCAGGAAGAGGCGTTCCGCGCCGCCGACGACGTGCTGAACGACGCCGTGGCCGGCATTGCCGAGATCATCAATCAGCCCGGACTGGTGAACGTGGACTTCCAGGACGTTCGCACGGTCATGTCCGAGCAGGGCATGGCGATGATGGGCTCGGCGATCGCCGCCGGCGTGGACCGCGCGCGCATTGCCGCCGAGCAGGCCGTGGCCTGCCCGCTGCTCGAGGGTGTGAACCTTGCGGGCGCCCGTGGCGTGCTGGTCAACATCAGCGCCTCGCGCTCGAGCCTCAAGCTGCGCGAGACCAAGGAGGTGATGAACACCATTCGTGCCTTTGCCGCGGAGGACGCGACCATCATCTACGGCGGCGTATACGACGACGCCCTCACCGACAATCTGCGCGTCACGGTGGTGGCGACCGGGCTGGGCGCGCCGCTGATGGCGCGCCAGGGCAAGCCACAGCTGGTGGTGTCGCAGAAGACGGGCACCGACGACCAGCCGATGGGCGCTCCGGGCGCGGTCGACTATCAGCAGCTCGACTCCGTCCCGGCCGTCATCCGGCGCAATCGGGCTTCCACGGTGGAGGCACTGCAGCAGAGCGGCGTGGACAAGTACGACATCCCGGCGTTCCTGCGCAAGCAGGCGGACTAGCCGGGCGGACGCCCGCGGTACGGCGGCGCGCTGCTATTTTTCCTCCTTGCCGGAGGCGCTCCGCCGTGCTCGTCTGCTAGAATCCGTTGTCTCTCAAGAAGTTAGGCATGCTCAAGCAACGCACGTTGAAATCCCTGATCCGCGCCAAGGGCGTGGGTCTGCATACCGGCCAGAAAGTCAACATCACGCTGCGTCCGGCGCAGCCCGACACGGGCATCGTGTTTCGCCGCGTCGATCTCGAATCGCCGGTGGACATTCCGGCGCGCGCCGATCGCGTCGGCGAAACGCGGCTGTCTTCGTGCCTCGTGCACCAGGACGTCAAGGTGTACACGGTCGAGCATCTGATGTCGGCGCTCGCCGGCCTCGGCGTGGACAACGCCTACGTGGATCTCGACGGCCCGGAAGTGCCGATCATGGACGGCAGCGCCGCGCCGTTCGTGCTGCTCCTGCAGCAGGCAGGCCTCGCCGAGCAGGCGGCGCCCAAGCGCTTTCTGCGCGTGACGCGCACCGTGGAAGTGCGCGAGGGCGACAAGTGGGCGCGCCTCGAGCCCCACGAGGGGCTGCGCCTCTCGTTCTCCATCGACTTCAACCATCCGGTCATCGACAAGACGCGCCAGTCGGTGAGCGTGGACTTCGCCGAAACGTCGTATCTCAAGGAAATTGCGCGCGCGCGCACGTTCGGATTCATGCACGACGTGGAGCGCCTGCGCGAGGACGGGCTCGCGCTGGGCGGCGGCCTCGACAACGCCCTCGTACTGGACGAGTACCGCGTGCTGAACGCCGAGGGCCTGCGCTTCGCCGACGAATTCATCCGCCACAAGGTGCTGGACGCGATCGGCGACCTGTACCTGCTCGGCCGGCCGCTGCTGGGCGCGTTCACGGCGCACAAGTCGGGGCACGCGCTCAACAACAGGCTGCTGCGCGCGCTGCTGGCGGAAACCGCCGCTTGGGAGATCGCAAGCTTCGAGCACGCCGAGCTGGTGCCCGCGGGGGTCGCCGGACTGGTGCGACTACCCGTCTAGGTGCTGCTGGCACGCATCTTCGGGCTGCTCGTGGCGGTGGCGCTTGGCGGCTGCGTGCTGATGTACCTCGCGACGGGGGAGCGCAAGTATCTGCGGTACGCCTGGCTGATCTTCAAGTCCGCGGTTTTCCTGGCCGCCTTCGTTCTGCTGGTGATGTTCGGGGAGCGTCTGGCGAGAGAGTTTTGATACCTTGGCGATTCAGCAACAGTCCGAGCGCCCGGCGCACCGGCGAGTCCGTACCCAGGCGCCTGTAAAGCTCTGATAATTCAGCTTTTCCTCCCTCCGACAGACTTAGGGTCTTGGAGCGGACCGGGGGTGCCATCTGTGACCGAGTTGGTTGCACCCTCACGGAAACTGAACTAACCTTCGTTCCCTGTAGTAACAAGAACTTACGCAAGGTCTCGGCGACAAGCTTGAGCTTCGCCGCCGCTGCGGGGTTTGCGGCGAGCAGTGAAAGCTCGCCGTCCCTGAGGTTGACGGCGCGAATTTGGCTCGCGAGTCCGGGCGGTAGAAAATCCAGGCAGGCGCGGTTCAGCGAGCGCAGCTCGCGCGCCTTGGCGACGACGCGTTCCATGCCCGCGTCGGTGATCAGGTAGCGATCGGCTTTGGCGGGGTGCAAGGGGAAGTCGGGCAAAGGGAGTGCCGAGTGCAGATTATCGTAATCCCTAGTCGTCTGGCCAAGACCAGGACGCTGAACGTGTCGACGCGGCACTTGGTCGCATCGCTGTTTGCCGCCCTGGTGCTGCTGCTGGTGATGACCGCGGGGCTGTACTGGGTCACGTTCCGCTTTGCCACCGACATCAAGGTACCGCTCGTGCAGGAGCTGGTGCTGTCCGCCCAGCAAGGCGAAGCGGAGCGCGCACGCCAGTTCGTGCAGCAGAATCTGAACGCCATGGCCGTAAAACTGGGCGAGATGCAGGCGCAGCTGGCGCGCCTGGACGCGCTCGGCGACCGGCTGTCGACGCTGGCCGGCATCCGTCCCCAGGAGTTCCGCTTCAGCGAGGCGCCCGGCCTCGGCGGCGCCCAGCCGACCACGCTGCCGCCGCAGAACCTGTCGCTTGCCGAGTTCGGCGAGAAGCTGTACGTGGTCTCGCGCCAGATGGAGAACCGCACTGACATGCTCGGCGTGCTGGAGGCGCAGTTGTTCGAGCAGGCGGTGAAGAAGAAGCTCATTCCGACCATGATGCCGGTGAACGCGCCGTTCAACGCTTCCGGCTTCGGCATGCGCATCGACCCGTTTACCGGCATGCAGGCGATGCACGAAGGCATCGATTTCCTGGCCGACTCGGGCTCGCCGATCGCCGCCGCGGCCGGCGGCGTCGTCATCTTCGCGGGCTTCCACCCGCAGTACGGCAATGTCGTGGACATCGACCATGGCAACGACCTCGTGACGCGCTACGCGCACGCCTCCAAGCTGCACGTCAGGGAAGGCGATGTCGTGCAGCGCGGCCGTCGCATCGCCGACGTCGGCACCACCGGCCGCTCCACGGGCCCGCACCTGCACTTCGAGGTGCGCTTCAAGGGCGTGGCGCAGAACCCTGCGCGCTTTGTCCTCGCCTCGCAGGGCTCGCAGCAGAGCGCACGCGCCGGCCGCTAGCGGGTCGCTCCGGGGCGCTCGCCCCGCCGTGCTAAAATTTTGAGTTTCAAGGGTATTTTTCGCGCGTCCGCCGCCGCGGCGGCGACTTCGCAATGGCCAACGTCCTCACCAAGATTTTCGGCAGCCGCAACGAGCGACTGCTGAAGCAGTATTCGCGCGTCGTGGCGCGCGTCAACGCCCTAGAATCCGGGATCGCGGCCCTCGCCGACGAGGCCCTGCGCGCCAAGACGGGCGAGTTGCGCAGGCGCCTGGCCGAGCGTCTCGCCGCGGCGCCCGAGGGCGAGCGGGACGCGGCGGAAGCCCAAGGGCTGGAGGAACTGCTCCCGGAAGCGTTTGCCGTGGTGCGCGAGGCCGCCAAGCGCACGCTGCACATGCGGCATTTCGACGTGCAACTGATCGGCGGCATGGTGCTGCACGACGGCAAGATCGCCGAGATGAAGACCGGCGAGGGCAAGACGCTCGTGGCGACGCTGCCGGCTTATCTCAACGCGCTCGCCGGGCATGGCGTGCACATCGTCACCGTCAACGACTACCTCGCGCGGCGCGACGCCGAGTGGATGGGCAAGATCTACGGTTTTCTCGGCCTCAGCGTGGGTGTCAACATCCCGCAGATGGAGCCCGAGGACAAGCGCGCGGCCTACGCCGTCGACATCACCTACGGCACCAACAACGAGTTCGGCTTCGACTACCTGCGCGACAACATGGCGATGCGCGTCGAGGAGCGCTTTCAGCGCCGGCTGCGCTACGCCATCGTCGACGAAGTGGACTCGATCCTCATCGACGAGGCGCGCACGCCGCTGATCATCTCCGGCCAGGCCGAGGATCGCACCGAGATTTATGCGCGCATCAACGACGTGGCGCCGCTGCTCACGCGCCAGAAGGACGAGAAAGGCGAGGGCGACTTCTGGGTCGACGAGAAGAACCACCAGATCTCGCTCTCGGAAGCCGGCCACGCCAAGGCCGAGGAGATCCTGGCGCGCGTCGGCCTGCTGCCGCCGGGCGCCAGTCTGTACGAGCCGGCCTACATCAACCTGGTGCACCATCTGCATGCCGCGCTGCGCGCGCACAACCTGTTCCATCGCGACCAGCACTACGTGGTGCAGGAAAGCGAGGTGGTCATCGTCGACGAGTTCACCGGCCGTTTGATGCATGGCCGGCGCTGGTCGGACGGCCTGCACCAGGCGGTCGAGGCCAAGGAGAAGGCGACGATCCAGAACGAGAACCAGACGCTGGCCTCGATCACCTTCCAGAACTATTTCCGCATGTACCGCAAGCTCGCCGGCATGACGGGCACCGCCGACACCGAAGCCTACGAGTTCCAGGAGATCTACGGCCTTGAAACCGTGGTCATTCCGACGCACCAGAAGATGATCCGCGACGACCGGCTCGACCTGATCTACCGCACCGCGCCGGAGAAGCACAAAGCCATCATCGAGGACATCAAGGACTGCTACACGCGTGGCCAGCCGGTGCTGGTGGGCACCACGTCCATCGAGTCCTCCGAGCTGCTGTCGGGCCTGCTGACGAAGGAAAAGCTGCCGCACCAGGTGCTGAACGCGAAGCAGCATGCGCGCGAAGCCGAGATCGTGGCGCAGGCGGGCAGGCCGAAGATGGTCACTATCGCCACCAACATGGCGGGACGCGGCACGGACATCGTGCTCGGCGGCAACGTGGAGAAGCAGATCGAACCGATCGCGGCGGACGAGAAGTTGCCGCCACAAGAGAAGACGGCGCGCATGGACAGGCTGCGCGGCGAGTGGCAGGGGCTGCACGATCACGTCATCAGGGAAGGCGGTCTGCACATCATCGGCACCGAGCGCCACGAATCGCGGCGGGTCGACAACCAGCTGCGCGGCCGCTCCGGCCGCCAGGGCGATCCGGGCAGCTCGCGCTTCTACCTGTCGCTCGAGGATCCGCTGCTGCGCATCTTCGCCGGCGAGCGCATCAACAAGATCATGGTCATGCTGCGCATGCCCGAGGGCGAAGCGATCGAGCACGGCATGGTGACGCGCTCCATCGAGAGCGCGCAGCGCAAGGTCGAGGCGCGCAACTTCGACATCCGCAAGCAGCTGCTGGAATACGACGACGTCGCCAACGACCAGCGCAAGACCATCTACGCGCTCAGGAACGAGCTGCTCGAGTCCACGGACGTATCGGCGCGCATCGCCGACCTGCGCGCCGGCGTGGTCGCCGACCTATTCCGCAGCCACGTGCCCGAGGAGAGCGTCGAGGAGCAGTGGGACGTGAAGGGGCTGGAAGCGGCGCTCAGGGCCGAGCTGAACCTGGAGCTGCCGGTCGCGCGCTGGCTGGAGCAGGAGCCCGATCTGGGCGACGAGGCCCTGCGCGCGCGCATCACCGAGAAGGCGCACGAGTCCTATCAGGCAAAGATACCCCCCGGCGCCGAGGACTCGTTCCGCCAGTACGAGCGCTACGTGATGCTGCAGATCCTGGACGGGCACTGGCGCGAGCACCTGGCGGCGCTGGATCACCTGCGCCAGGGCATCCACCTGCGCGGCTACGCGCAGAAGAATCCGAAGCAGGAGTACAAGCGCGAGGCCTTCGAGCTGTTCGGCGCCATGATCGAGGCGGTGAAGCTCGAGGTGACGCGCACGCTGGTGGCCGTGGAGATCCGCGCGAGCGACGCGGTGCCGCAGGCCGATGTCGCGCAGCACGTGGAGAACGTGCGCCTGCAGCACGCGGACTACGACGCTGCGCTCGGCGCAGACGAGCCGCCGCCAAAGCCCCAGCCGGCGCGCGCCGGCCAGAAGATCGGCCGCAACGACCCCTGCCCCTGCGGCTCGGGGCGCAAGTACAAGCATTGCCACGGCAAGCTGAGCTAG
>CAZAEG010000382.1:0-13067 GCA_964484035.1 uncultured Enterobacteriaceae bacterium
GGCGCAGAAGCTCTACTCGCGCATGCTGGACGAGCTTCTGGCGCGCTCCGAGGACGTCGGCGCTGAGTTCCCCGCAGAAGCCCGGCGGATCCACTACCACGAGGCCCCCGAGCGCACGATTCGCGGCCAGGCGAGCAAGGACGAGCACGAAGAACTGGTGGAGGAAGGGATCCCCGTACTCAGGATGCCGATCCCTCCGGCGAAGGATTGGAACTAGCGGTTCGGGCCACGAGTAAGTCTATCATTGTGTATTATGTTAAATAACGACCGGCACCAGATCTCCCCTCCAACCTTTTCACTCGTCAGGCATCCCCTTCAGCATTTCAGCGGCGAATAAGCGCGGATTGAGCGGATGCCGCGCAAGCGCGCGGTTCCGCCCCATCAGACGCGCGTAACGCAACCACGCGGCGCCCGCCTGCGATCCCGCCGCGGTACCGTACTTCCCGCGTCCGCAATAGGTCGCAAACGCCTTGTCCAGTGCGTGCCGCTGCAGGACCTCGGCCAGCTCCTCCAGCTGTTCGCGGTCGTTGACAGCTCCCATGACGTCGAGGTCTCGCGCCGCGAGCGCCTGCCGGCAGCGCGCCAGAGTCGCGCCAGCCTCGCTCGCGTACTGCAGGGCCCGCAAGGGCGAGCCGGACGCATATGCCAGCCAGGAGGCCGCATCACGCGCCCCCTGGCTTTCCAGCCAGGCTAGCGACGCGGCCGCGTCCGGCTTGGGAACCGGCACCGCCACGCACCGGCTGCGTAGGGTTGCCAGGAGACGCGCTGGACGGTGCGAGACGAGGACGAACATCGCCCGCCCGGGCGGCTCCTCGAGCCCCTTGAGCAACGCGTTTGCCGCATTCGCGTTCATGGCCTCCGCAGGATGTATCAGCGCTACTCGGGTGCCACCGCGGTGGGACTTGAGGTTGAGGAAATCATCCAGGGCACGGACCTGATCGACCTTGATCTCGAAGCTCGGCTTGGCAGCCCGGGCCGGCGCCGTCTCGTCGGCTTCAGCCATGGAGGCAGGCTGGCGGGCCAGGGCCTCGGGCTCCACCCAGCGGCAATCCGGATGACTGCCGGCGCCAAGCCAGCGGCATCCCGCGCACTCGCCACAGGGCTCACCCGCAGCGTCCACGGCCTCGCACAGGAGGCTCTGCGCGAAGCGTTCGGCCAGCCGGAGCTTGCCGATGCCCTGGGCGCCGTGGATCAGGAGCGCGTGAGGCATTCGCTCGCGCTGTCCCCGCAACGCTTCCCAGGCTTTTTTCTGCCAAGGATAGATCATATTAATCATAAGTCTGAAATCTCTTCCTCTACCATCTTCTTAATTTCGTCCGAGGAGCCCGTAGCGTCGATGACGCGGATCCGCTCGGGATCCGCGCGCGCGAGTCCGAGGTAGGCCTGGCGCACGCGCTCGAAGAAATCGCGGTCCTCGCGCTCGAACCGATCGGGGGTACGCGCGGCCCGGTCCAGGCGTTCCCGGCTCACGTCGTAGGGGCAATCGAACACCAGCGTGCGATCGGGCAGCAGACCGTCGTGCGACACCTGGGCGAGATGGGCGATCAGCTCCGCCGCCACGCCCTTCCCGCCGCCCTGGTAGGCGAAGGTGGCGTCGGTAAAGCGATCGCAAAGCACCCAGTCGCCCGCGGACAGCGCCGGGCCGATCTCGCGCTGCACGTGATCGGTGCGCGCCGCGAACAGGAGCATGGTCTCGGCGATCGGGTCCATCGGCTCGGCGAGCACCAGTTCGCGCAGGCGCTCGGCGAGCGGCGTGCCGCCTGGCTCGCGGGTCACCAGCACCTTGCGGCCCGGCGCGCGCATGCGCTCGGCGATCCACGCCACGTGCGTGGACTTGCCGGCGCCGTCCACGCCTTCCAGCGTCACGAAGCGGCCGCGCGTCATTTCCTTCCTGGTTGCAGCTGATATTTTGACACCGCGCGGTTGTGCTCCTCGAGGCTGCGCGAGAACTGGCTGGTGCCGTCGCCGCGCGAGACATAGTACAGAGCTTTGGTCTGCGCGGGGCGCAGTGCCGCGCGCAGCGAGGCGAGTCCAGGAAGCGCGATCGGCGTGGGCGGCAGCCCGGGACGCGTGTAGGTGTTGTACGGCCCGTCGGTGCTCAGGTGCACGCGCTTCAGATTGCCGTCGAATTCCGTTCCCAGCCCGTAGATTACGGTCGGATCGACCTGCAGGGCCATGCCGATGCGCAGCCGGTTCACCAGCACGCCCGCGATCTGCTCGCGCTCCTCCGCGCGGCCGGTCTCCTTTTCGACGATGGACGCCATGATGAGCGCCTCGTACGGTATCTTGTAGGGAGCGTCCGCGGCGCGCTGCGCCCACTCCTCGGCCAGATGGCGCTGCATGGCCCGATAGGCACGGCGCAGTACGGCGAGATCGCTCGAGCTGCGCGCAAACAGGTAGGTATCCGGAAAGAACAGGCCTTCGGGATGGGTTTCCCTGGCGCCGATGCGTGCCAGGAGCTCGTCCGCGCCGAGGCGCTCCGTGTCGTGGCTCAGGAACGGGCTGGCGTCGAGCGCGGCGCGCAGCTGGCCGAAAGTCCAGCCCTCGATGACGCGCAACTCGGCCTGCATGACGGCGCCGCGCGTCAGCTTGTCGAGCAGCTCCGCGGGACTCGCCGGCACCGTGATCTCGTAGTTGCCGGCCTTGATCGCGCCCGCGCGGCCGGTCACGCGCGCATAGAGCTCGAAGTGCAGCGGCTGCACTTCCAGGCCCGCTTTCTCCAGCAATCGCGCCGTCGCGCGCAGGCCGCTTCCGGCCGGCACCTCGAACTCGAGCGGCAGGTTCGCGGCCGGCACGGGCGCATGCACGTACCATGCGCCGTAGCCCGAGACCGCGAGCGCGGCGACGATCACGAGTTGGAGCAGGACGCGCAGCGGGCGAAAGATTGAAAACGGCATAAAATTGCTTCGGGCATTCTACGATGGACACCAAGGTTTCCTACTCTGCGGCGCCGCTGCAGCGGCTCGGATTGCTGTCGTGTGCGGGCGACGAGGCGCGCGATTTTCTGCATGCGCAGCTGACGAGCGACATCGCCGGGCTCGCGCAGGACGAGGCGCGCATGGCAGGGTGGTGCTCGGCGAAAGGTCGCCTGCTCGCCACCTTCCTCGTCATTTCGCGCGGCGCCGAGGTTCTGCTGCAGTTGCCGCGCGAGATTGCGCCGGCGGTGACCAAGCGCCTGTCGATGTTCATCCTGCGCGCCAAAGTGAAACTCGCCGATGCGAGCGAGGGCTGGGCGCAATTCGGTCTCTGGGGAAGCGGCGCCGCCGAGCGTCTCGCGGCACTGGGATTCGCCGTGCCGCAGGCGCCGTTGCGCGCGGCGCACGCGCAAGGCGGCATCGTCGTCCAGGTTGCGGCACAGCGCTTTCTGGTCCTCGTGCCCGCGGCACTGCACGAGCGCCTCGCCGCGATCGCGAACGCGTCCGACGAGCAGGCCTGGGCGCTGGAAGAGATCCGTGCCGGCCGGCCGCAGGTGCTGCTGGCGACGCAGGACCAGTTCGTCCCGCAGATGGTCAACCTCGAGCGCCTGGGCGCGGTGGATTTCAAGAAGGGCTGCTACCCCGGCCAGGAGATCGTGGCGCGCACGCAATACCGCGGGGTGCTCAAGCGGCGCATGGTGCGCGCGCGCGTCGCGGCGGCGGCAGGCACGGGCGACGAGCTGTTCGCGGACGGGTTCCCCGGCCAGGCAAGCGGCGCGGTGGTCAATGCCGCCGCGGCGCCCGGCGGCGGCAGCGAACTGCTGGCGGTAGCGCAGATCAGCGCGCTGGAAAGTGCGCAGCCGTTGCGGCTGCGTTCGGCCGACGGCCCGGCGCTCGAGCTGCTGCCCCTGCCCTACGCGTGACCATCTACTACGTCTACTACCGGGTCGACGCGGGCCGCGTGCCCGCGCTGCGGCGGGAGGTCGAGCGGCTGTTCGACGCAATCGAGAAAGCGACGGGCGTGCGCGGCCGCTGGCTGCGGCGCCGTGACGAGCCGGCGACGTACATGGAGGTCTACGAGAACGTGAGCGACGACCGGGCCTTTGAAGCGCTGCTCGAGCGCGAGGCGGCCGCGCTCGGATTGCAGCGCCGCGTCGAGCGCTTCGTATGTGCCTGATCCTCGTGGCCTGGCGCGTGCATGAGGCGGTTCCGCTGGTCGTGGCCGCCAATCGCGACGAGTTCCACGGCCGTCCGGCGGCGCGCGCGGCGTTCTGGGACGACAAGCCCGAGGTGCTCGCCGGGCGCGATCTGCAGGCGCGAGGGACGTGGATGGGGGTTTCGCGCGGCGGGCGCTTCGCCGCAGTCACGAACTACCTCGGCGGCACGGAGCCCGGCGCCGCCGAATCGCGCGGCGCCCTGGTCACGCGCTTCCTCGACGGCGCGAGCGTGCCGCAGCTCGCCGAGGGCAAGGCGGCTTACAGCGGCTTCAACCTGCTGGCGGCCGACGGCGCGGCGCTCTGGTGGCTGTCGAATCGCGACGGCGCGCCGCGCCGCCTCGAGCCGGGCTGGTACGGCCTCGCCAACCTGCTGCTCGACTCGCCCGAAGTCGAAGAGCACAAGGCCCGCTTTCGCGCGAGCCCCGCGTCGCCGGAGCCGCTGTTCCAGGTGCTCGAGCCGGCGCGCATCCGCGACGAGCGCTACGGCACGCGCTGCTCGAGCGTGCTGCTGCAGGGCGCCGAGACGCTGTTCGCCGAGCGCGCTTTCGACCGCACGGGGGGCGAGGAAACGACGCTGCGCTACGAGTTCAGCACGCGCCGCATCTCCTGATGCGCGATGCCGGCTTCCTCGAAGATCGCGCCCACCTCGCGAAACCCGTGCTTGCGGTAGAAGCCGAGCGCGTGCGTCTGCGCCGATAGCACGACCTCCTTCATCCCCCGCCGGCGCGCCTCTTCGACCAGGCAGGCGAGTATCGCGCCGCCGACGCCGCTCGCGCGGCTCTCTTTGAGCACCGCCATGCGCCCGATGTGGCCGTCGGGCAGCAGCCTGCCGGTGCCGACCGCCCTCCCCGCCAGGTAGGCGAGCGCGTGCACGCACTCGGCGTCCCTGTCGTCCATCTCGATGCTCGCCGGCACGCCCTGCTCCTCCACGAACACCGCCATGCGTATGCGGCTCGCTTCCGTGCGCGCCGTGTCCCAGTCGAGCAGTGCGATGCGCGGCATGGCGCAAAAGTATAATTCGCGGAATGAAAAGCCTGTGGAACGACGCCGAAGCTGCGCAGGCGGCCGGGCCGCTCGGCCTGCGCGTCTACACCTCGCGCCTGCTCGGGCGCGACAAGTCGCTCGTGCTGCACGGCGGCGGCAACACGTCGGTGAAGCTGCGCGAGAAGAACCTGTTTGGCGACGAGGAGGAGGTTCTCTACGTGAAGGGCAGCGGCTGGGACATGGAAACCATTGAGGCCGCCGGCTTCGCCCCGGTGCAGCTCGCCTATGTCCGGCGGCTCGCTTGCCTGCCGGCCTTGTCCGATCCGCAGATGGTGAACGAGCTCGCCACGCACACGCTGCGCGCCGGCGCGCCGGCGCCGTCGGTGGAAACCATCCTGCACGCCATCTTGCCGCACAAATACGTCGATCACACGCACGCCGATGCCGTGCTGTCGGTGTCCAACGCGCCCGGCGGTGCGGCGCGCGTGCGCGACATCTACGGCGACAAGGCGGTCGTCATACCCTACATCATGGCCGGCTTCGACCTCGCCGCCTATTGCGCGCGCGAGTTCCCGAAACAGGCGAAGCAAGGCACCGTGGGCATGGTGCTGCTTTCGCACGGCGTGTTCTCGTTCGCCGAGGACGCGCGCGAGTCCTACGAGCTGATGATCGAGCTCGTGAGCATGGCGGAGAAGTACCTCGCGGCGAACAAGGCATGGAGCATCGGCATGCCGGAGGCGGCCGCGCCGCGGTTCAAGCGCGAGGAAGTGGCGCAAATGCGCCGCGACGTGTCGCATGCGGCCGGCTTTCCCCTGCTCTGCCGGTGCAGCGACGCGCCGCGTTTCCTCGGTTTTGCGCGCCACCCGGACGTCTCGCGCATATCGCAAGGCGGACCGGCGACGCCGGACCACGTCATCCGCACCAAGCCCGTGCCGATGCTCGGCCGCGACGTCGGCGCGTTCGCCAGCGCGTACCGCGCCTACTTCGAGCGCAACGCGGCCACGGCGAAGGCGCCCAAGACCATGCTCGATCCGGCGCCGCGCATGGCGCTCGACCCTCAGCTCGGCTTCGCGGCGTTCGGGCGCACCGCGAAGGACACGCGCATCGTCCTAGACCTGTACGAGCACACTATCGACGTGATCCTGCGCGCCGAAGCCCTGGGCGGCTGGCGGGCGCTGGAGGATCGGCACACTTTCGATATCGAGTACTGGGACCTGGAACAGGCCAAGCTGCGCAAGGGGGGCAGCCCGCCGCCCTTGAGCGGCCAGGTCGCCGTGATCACCGGGGCGGCGTCCGGGATCGGCAAGGCTTGCGTCGAGGCGTTCCTCGGACGCGGCGCGGCCGTCGTGGGGCTCGACCGCAACGCGGCCGTCGAGTCGCTGTTCGAGCGCCCGGACTATCTGGGCGTCGTCTGCGACCTGACCGACGCCGCCGCGGTGGATGCCGCCGCCGACGCGGCGACGCGTCGCTTCGGCGGCACCGACATGCTGGTCCTCAATGCCGGCATCTTCCCCGCCTCGGCGCCCATCCAGAGCCTGACCCGGGAGGCTTGGCGCAGCGCCATGGCGGTGAACGTCGAGGCCAATCTGGTGGTGATGCAGGCATTCCAGCCGCTGCTGCGACTCGCACCGCGCAGCGGGCGCGTGGTGGTCATCGGCTCGAAGAACGTGCCCGCGCCCGGCCCCGGCGCGGCCGCCTATTCGGCGTCGAAGGCGGCCCTGACCCAGCTGGCGCGCGTCGCCGCCCTGGAATGGGCGAAGGACGGCATCCGCGTGAACACCATCCATCCGAACGCGGTCTACGACACGGCGCTGTGGACCGACGAGGTGCTCGCATCGCGCGCCAAGGCCTACAACATGACCGTCGAGCAGTATCGCAAAAACAATCTCCTCAGGACCGAGGTCACCTCCAAAGATGTGGCCGAGCTCGCCGCCGAGATGTGCGGACCGCTCTTCGAGAAGACCACCGCCGCGCAGGTGCCGGTGGACGGCGGCACCGAGAAGCTGGTGTGAAGGTCGAGGCGCTGCGCTGGAAGGGGGATGCGCTGGAAGTGCTCGATCAGCGCCTCCTGCCGGACCAGGTTCGCTACCTGACCTGCCGGAACGCAGCCGAAGTCGCCGCGGCCATCCGCGGCATGGCCGTGCGCGGGGCGCCGGCCATCGGCTGCGCGGCCGCGTTCGGCGTCGCGCTGGAGCCCAAGGAATCGTCCTACGACGTCCTGGCGAAGAGCCGGCCGACGGCGATAAACCTGTTCTGGGCGCTCGAGCGCATGCGCCGTGCAAAGGACAAGCGCGCGGAAGCCGAGGCGATCTTCGCCGAGGACCTGGTGGTGAACCGGGCGATCGGTGCGAATGGCGCCGCGCTCATCCCGCAGGGTGCCCGCATCCTCACCTACTGCAACACCGGGGCGCTCGCGACCGCGGGGCACGGCACGGCGCTCGGCGTAGTGCGCTCGGCGAAGGACAAGGGTGTGTCCGTCATCGCCTGCGAGACGCGGCCGTACCTGCAGGGGGCGCGGCTCACGACCTGGGAATGCGCACAGGAGAACATCCCCTGTACCCTGATCGCCGACAACATGGCGGGCCACCTGATGAGCCGGGGCGAGGTCGACCTGGTCATCGTAGGAGCCGATCGCATCGCCGCCAACGGCGATACGGCGAACAAGATCGGCACCTACATGCTCGCCGTGCTGGCGCATCGCCACGGCCTGCCCTTCTATGTCGCCGCGCCGCTCTCGACTTTCGACTGGAAGACCGCCGACGGCGCGAGCATCCCGATCGAGGAGCGCGCGCCCGAGGAGATGACCGGCTATCGCGGCACGCGCTGGGCGCCCGAGGGGATCCGGGTCAGGAACCCCGCCTTCGACGTGACGCCGGCGGAGCTGATCACCGCGATCATCTGCGAGAAGGCGGTGCTGCGCTCGCCCAGCCGCGTGCGCCTTCAGCCCCTGATCTCGACCTCGGCGTAGGGCGGCACGAGTTCGAACAGCTCGGCGACGTCCCGGTTGCGCATGCGGATGCAGCCGTGCGAGCCGGGCTTGCCCATCTCGGCGCTGTCGGGTGCGCCGTGGATGTAGATCATGCGCCGCATGGTGTCGACGTCGCCCAGGCGGTTGCTCCCCACGTCGCAGCCCGAGAGCCACAGGATGCGGGTCAGCATCCAGTCGCGCCCGGGATACCTGGCGTGCAGCTCCGGGCTCCAGATCTCGCCCGTCGGCCGGCGCCTCACGAACACCGCCCCGAGCGGCTGCCCGGCGCCGATCCTGGCGCGCACGATGTGCCGCCCGCGCGGCGTGCAGAAGCTGCCGTTCTTCTCGCCGAGGCCGTTCTTCGCCGTGGACACGGCGTAGCGCCGCCCGTCGGGCAGCCGCAGCTCCTGGCGCGCGACGTCGATCTCGATCTTCATCGCCGCGCGACGAAGAAGCGGCTGAGCGCCGCGCCGCATTCCTTCTCCAGCATCCCGCCCTGCACCGTCGCGTGGTGGTTGAACCGGGAGAGGAACAGCTCGGCGGCGCCGGTCTTCGGTTCGCGGGCGCCGTACACCACTCGCGCGATGCGGGCGTGAAAGATCGCGCCTGCGCACATCACGCAGGGCTCGACCGTCACGTACAAGGTCGCGCCGGGCAGCCGGTAATTGACCGCCGCCTTGCCCGCGGCGCGGATCGCCTCGATCTCGGCGTGGGCGCTCGCATCGTGCGTGGACAGGGGCCGGTTCCAGCCCTCGCCCAGGACTTTGCCGTCCATGACGACGAGCGCGCCGACGGGCACCTCGCCTTCGGCCCGCCCTGCGAGCTCGAGGGCGCGGCGCATGTACTGCTCGTCCGGGTTGTCCATGGTCGCGTAAGATCGGGCACGCTGGAACGCAGATGATAGAGCCAATTCCCATTGCCACCGAGGGCTGACGCATGGACCGGCCGCGCGTGCTCGCTCATCTGCTGCCGCCGGACGGCGCGATCCCGAACCATCCGCGCTGGCCCCTGCTCGTCTACCCCGGCGCGCTCGCGCTCGGCGTCGACGACCCCGCCGCCGCGTTCGAGAAGCTGTTCGGGCGCAATCGCTGGCCCGCCGCCTGGCGCAACGGCGTGCATGGCTTCCACCACTTCCACAGCACGGCGCACGAGGCGCTCGGCGTCTACAGCGGCGAGGTGACCGTGCGCTTCGGCGGCGACGGCGGGATCGAGGTCACCGCCCGACCCGGCGATGTCGTCGTGCTGCCCGCGGGAACGGGCCACAAGCGACTCGCCGCACGCGGCGCGCTCGGCATCGTCGGTGCCTACCCCGAGGGGCAGCATGCGGACACCTGCACGCCGTCGGGCGCGAACGCGCGGCGCGTGGCCGAGGCCGTTGCGCGCGTGCCCCTGCCCGCCTGCGACCCGGTGTACGGCGCTGCGGGACCGCTGTTCGAGTACTGGCGGGCCTGAGGTTCAGCGCCTGATCGGAAAGAACTCCACCGGCGTCATGAGCCGGTTCTCCTGCGCTTCCAGCGCGCCCAGCTTGGCGCTTTCCTGCGTATAGGCGACCCATTGCGCGTCGGCCCACATCGCGGCGCGGCGCTTCTCGCGGTCGGCCGCGTTCTCGTACACCCAGATGTGGATGTACTGGTTGACGTTGCCGCTCTCGGTGACCAGGTAGGCGAGCGGCTGGCCGAGGTGCCGGGTCTGCGGCGCCTTGCCCAGCTTCTCGTACAGCGCGATGTGCGCCTTGATCGTGCCGGGCCGGCAGGTGTAGGTGCGTACGTCGAGCAGCATGCAGTTCTCCTCTGTGATTATCGGGAGCGGCGTGGCGGCCGACACCACACGCCCGAGAGGTCGGCGTCGAGCCACGACACGCCGATCGCCCAGACGCCGCCGACCAGCGCGGTGATCCCGAACGCCCAGGCGCGCTCCAGCGCCGAAGCGGCGACCGAATCGTCCGCGCCGAACATCGCGTAGGCGCCGATGGCAAGGAAGCCGAGGCCGATGAGCGTGCCCAGGCAGCGGATCGCGAGCTGGTTCGTATGGATGCGCACGCGGGTGCGCTATCGCGGATTGCCGCCGCCCTCGTCCTCGATCGACGGCGCGGGGTGCTCGCGGATATCGTCGATGTGCCCCATGTCGTAGCTCTTCGAGCGCAGGTCGAGGGTGCGTTCCTCGACCCACGCATCGTCGACCGACTCGGCGCGTTGGAAAAGAAAATGCAGCATGAGGAGCAGGCCCCACACGACCAGCGGCCAGACCGCCCACCACGGTGCGCCCATGTACACGTTGACCCCGGTCAGGGCGGCATTGACGAGCAGGTAGATCAGCAGATGCCACCTGAACGCACGCGCGACGCGTCTGCGCAGGGGCGAAGGCGCCGCCGGCGCGGTGCCCGTTTCGCTCATGCGTCGAGCCCCGAGTAGGCGCGCGCGATCGCCAGCAGGCGCCCGCAGTAGGCGAACCACAGCACCATGGCCGCGAGCAGCAGCGCCTTGTCCGCGATGCCGAGGCTCGGGTGAAACCCGAACAGGACGAAATAGACCAGCGCCGCGACCGGCGCGCTCGCGCAGTAAAGCGCCGCCCAGGCGCTGCGCGTCATGCCGAGCAGCAGCGCCGCGCACACCTGGGTGAAGGCGTAAAGCGACACGCCGCGCGCGTCGCCGTGCGGCAGGCTGTTCGACAGTGCCGCGACCGACACGAGCGCAAACAGCACGCCGCTGAACACGGCATAGAAGCGCAACTCGTACTCGATCTGCCCGCGCGTCAGGCGCGCGACCGAAACGAGATACGGCGTGCGCTCGTCGTCCCAGACGTACTTGCGGAAGAATCTGTCCACGCGTCAGTCGCCGGTCAGGATCTTGGAGGTCAGCTCGCGCAGCTTGTCGTCGGGCGCGACGAGCGTGTCCGGGGCGTCTTCGAGCTTGACGCGCTCCTTGCCCTCGATCTTGGCGTCCTCCTCGGGCCACTCGAATGTCATCAGCCGGAAGCGCCGCGCCGGATCGCCGAACAGCACCAGCGCCACCTGCAGCCACACCGCGATGCCGGCGGTCACCACCGTGACCAGGCCGAAGACGAGCACGCTCTTGATGATCCAGCGGTGCGTCAGCCCGACCGTCGAGGTGGACTGCTCGTTCATGACGAACGACCCGTAGGCGTAGCCGACGGCGAAGTACAGGATCGTGAGGGTGAAGGGAATGAGGAAGAAGGTAATGCCGAACAGCTCGAGCCAGGCCTTCTTGCGGAAGGCAAGGTTCTCGCGAATCAGGTCGACGCGCACGTGCGCGTTGTGGATGTAGCCGTAGCCCAGGACCAGCGCGAACAGCCCGGCATGGAAATGCCACTCCAGCTCCTGCAGCATGGTCGATTCGAAGATGCGCCCGAACACGGAGACCAGGAACACCTGCATGCCGTGCAGCTTGCCTTCGTCGTCGAGCCAGTGGATCTTGCGTCCGACCACGTCGACGATGGTGAACAGCACCATCGGCAGGACCAGCCACGAGCCCCAGCGGCCGACGAGGTCGACGAAGGCGCGCAGGCGATCGCTGAGGCGCAGCGCGAAGGGTACCGTCTCCTTGCCGGGTGTCGCACCCGCTGCACCGGCTCCGGCTGATTCCTGTACCGCCGCCATGTTTCGCGTCCTCAATTGTTTGCGCGGATGATCCACAGCGCCACGTCCGGGAACGTCATCACGATGACCACTGCCGTGAGCTGAAGCAAGACGAACGGGATGATTCCCTTGTAGATGCTCTGGATCCTGACTTCCTTGGGCGCGATGCCCTTCAGGTAGAACAGCGCGAAGCCGAAGGGCGGGGTCAGGAACGAGGTCTGCAGGTTGACCGCCATCAGGACGATGAACCAGTAGGTGATCTCCGCCTTCGGCACGTGCTCGCCGAAGTCCAGCGTGGCGACGATCGGCGCGAACACCGGCAGCACGATGAGCGTGATCTCGATCCAGTCGAGAAAGAAGCCGAGCACGAAGGTGATCGCCATGATCAGGATCAGGAAACCCCAGTCGGACAGGCCCGAGCTCTTGATCAGGTGCTCGACGACGTCGTCGCCGCCGAGCGAGCGGTAGACGTAGGCGAAGCAGGTGGCGCTGATGATGATGAAAAAGATCATCGCCACCGTGCGCGCCGCCGTGTGGCAAACGCCCTCGAGCACGACGCGCGTGAGACGGCCGTTGACCAGCGCCAGCAGCAGCGCCCCGAATGCGCCCACCGCGCCCGCCTCGCTCGGCGTCGCCCAGCCGAACAGGATCGAGCCCTTGATCATGCCGATCAGGAACACCGGCGGAAAGAACGCGCGGCCGAGCAGGCCGGCCATCTTGTTTTTCGGCACCGTCAGCATGTCCTTGGGCAGCGGCGGCGCCAATGCCGGCTTGATCCAGGCGATGACGACCACATAGGCGACGTAGAGCGTCGCGAGCGCCAACCCGGGGATGATTGCCGCGGAGAACACGTCGCCCGCGGAGACCGACAGCAGGTCGGCCATGATGATCAGCATGATGCTCGGCGGGATAAGGATGCCGAGCGTGCCCGAGGCGGCGATCGTACCGCAGGCGAGTCCGTGGTTGTAGCCCTGGCGCATCATGGTCGGCAGCGCGAGCGCGGTCATCATGGTGACCGAGGCGCCGATG
Source organism: uncultured Enterobacteriaceae bacterium (assembly GCA_964484035.1). GTDB lineage: Bacteria > Pseudomonadota > Gammaproteobacteria > Burkholderiales > SG8-39 > JAABQT01. The sequence goes on from CAZAEG010000382.1 coordinate 12,709, forward strand.
ATCCCCGTCATGGCGGCCAGAATCGTGCCCATGATCGTGACCGCGAGCGCGAGCGCGCCGGGCACGCGCTTCAGCAGCACCTGCACGCAGTACAGCAGGTCGTTGGCGATGCCGCTGCGCTCCATCATCACGCCCATGAAGACGAACGCCGGGATCGCGACCAGCACCAGGTTCTCCGCGGCTTGCCCCCAGATGCGGGGCATGAAGTTGAAGAACTCGATCAGCTTGAAGATGCCGAGGAAGTAGCCGATCAGCCCGAACAGCATCGCCAGGCCGCCCAGGATGAACGCCACCGGGAATCCCGAGAACAGCAGGAACGCGAGCGTCAGGAACATGGCGATCGACAGGTACTCGTGCAC
>CAZAEG010000383.1:0-3817 GCA_964484035.1 uncultured Enterobacteriaceae bacterium
GGGCGCCGGCGCAGCGGCGGCCGCCGGCTATGCGCCGCTGCATCTGGGCACCGACATCGGCGGCTCGGTGCGCCTGCCGGCGACGCACTGCGGCATCTTCGCGCTGAAGCCCAGCCTCGGGCGCGTTCCGGTCTACCCGCCTTACCTCGGGCGCGTCACCGGCCCCATGACGCGCGACGTCGAGGCCGCGGCGGCGATGATGAACTGGCTCGCGCTGCCTGACGCGCGCGACTTCATGAGCCTGCCCTACCGGCCGCTCGATTACACCGCCGGCCTCGACGAGCTCGACCTGGGGAAGCTCAGGATCGGCTTCCTGCCCGAGCTGCGCGCCGGGCTTCCGGTGCACGCGGAGGTGCGCGCCGCGGCGCGGGCCGCGGTGCATGCGCTCGCCGCGGCGGGCGCGCAAGTGGAGGAGATGCCAAGCTTCCTCGGCGCGGAGATGCTCGACGGCGTCGCGCGCTTCTTCGAGGCGCGCTCGCACAACGATTTCGTGCAGCTCCCGCCCGAGCGGCAGCAGAAGGTGCTGCCATTCATCGCCGAGTGGTGCACCTGGCGCGCGAAAGACTTTACCGGGCGCGACGTGATGCAGGCGTTCGGCCAGGTGATGGCGATGCGCGAAGCGGCGGTAGCCGCCTGCGAGCCGTACGATTTCGTGATCTCGCCGGTGTCGCCGATCCTGCCTTACGAGGCCGAGCTGCCGTGCCCAGGCAACGATCCGCACAATGCCCTGCCGCACATCGCCTTCACCGTGCCCTTCAACATGTCGGAGCAGCCGGCGGCCTCGGTCAACTGGGCGTTCAGCGCCGATGGCCTGCCGATCGGCGTGCAGCTCGTCGGCAAGCGCTTCGACGACGCCGGCGTGCTGAGGCTCGCGCGCGCCATCGAGAACCTGCGTCCGGCGCAAAAGCCCTGGCCCGCGCCCGGATGAAGGTCTTCGTCACCGGCGCATCCGGCTACATCGGCGGTTCGGTCGCGGCGGCCTTGCGCGGTGCGGGCCACCGGGTCGTCGGCTTGGTCCGTACCCCGCAGAAGGGCGAGCAGGTGCGCGCGCTCGGCATCGAGCCGGTTCTCGGCACGCTCGACGATGGCAGGCTGCTGGCGGACGCGGTGCTCGCCTCCGATGCGGTCGTCCATGCGGCGGACGCTGACCATCGCGCGGCCGTCGTATCGATGCTCGCTGCGCTCGCGGGCAGCGGCAAGGCCTTCCTCCATACCAGCGGCTCGAGCATCGTCGGCGACCAGGCCTGGGGCGAGGCGACCGGGAAGATCTACGAGGACGAAACGCCGTTCACGCCGGGCCCCGGGCGCGCGGCGCGCGTCGCCGTCAACGAGCGCGTGCTCGCCGCGGCGCGCGAAGGGGTGCGCGCGGCGGTCATCTCCCCGAGCCTGATCTACGGGCCCGGCCGGGGCGCGCACCGCGAGAGCATCCAGGTGCCGCGCCTCGCCGCGCTGGCGAGCAAGCACGGGGTCGCGCGCCACGTAGGGCGCGGCGAGAACCTGTGGTCGAACGTGCACATCGACGACCTGGTGGAGCTGTACCTGCGCGCGCTGGCGAACGCGCCCGCCGGCGCTTCCTACTACGCCGCGAACGGCGAGTGCTCGATGCGCCGGCTGTGCGAGGCGATCAGCCGCGCGCTGGGTTGGGACGGGCGCACGCAAGGCATGTCGAAAGACGAAGCGATCGCCGAATTCGGCGCGGGCCCCGCGGCCTACACCTACGGCTCGAACTCCAGGGTGCGCGCCACGCGCGCGCGGCGCGAGCTCGGCTGGTCGCCGCGGCAGGATGCGCTGCTCGAGAGCATCGCGGCCTAGGTGTGATGGCCCAATAGGTTGTTTCTGTTCATTCGGACTGAGTTTGCGAGACTGGGAGGTGCTAGCCAACCCAAATCTCGCAGGAGCTCAGCCGAATGAACACTCACAAGAATGCCCGACTCACGTTCGCCCGTCGAATCGAAATGGTCCGAAGCATCGTTGATCGAGGGCTGACGCCAGCCGAGGCCGCGGCCGAGGCTGGCGTCAGCGAACCGACGGCCCGTAAGTGGCTGGGGCGCTTCCTGGCCCATGGCGAAGCAGGGATGGTGGATCGCTCCTCCTGCCCCAAGGTCAGCCCCAACTGCATCAGCGAGGCCAAGGCCTTGAGCATCGTGGAGCTGCGCCGGCGGCGTCTGACCCAGGCCCGGATCGCGGTGAGCCTGGGCGTATCGAAGAGCACCGTCGGACGGGTGCTCGCCCGCGCGGGGCTGTCGCGTCTTCGGGATCTCGAGCCCTCCGCTCCCGTGGTGCGCTACGAGCATCGCCGCCCCGGGGACCTCATCCACATCGACACCAAGAAGCTCGGGCGCATCGAGGCCCTGGGTCATCGCATCACCGGCGACTGGCGCGATCGCACCCGCGGCGCCGGCTGGGAGTACCTGTTCGTCGCCGTCGATGACCACGCGCGTATCGGCTTTACTGACCTTTACCCCGACGAAGGCAAGCTCAGCGCGGTTCAGTTCCTGCACAACACGGTGGCCTACTTGCGCTCCCTGGCAGTACGCCCCAAGCGCGTGCTCACCGACAACGGCTCGGCGTTCCGCTCCAAGGCCTTCGCCAAAGCTTGCCGCGACCTCGCTCTCAAGCACAGCTTCACCAAGCCCTATCGGCCCCAGACCAACGGCAAGGCCGAGCGCTTCATCCAGTCGGCGCTGCGCGAGTGGGCCTACGGCATTCCCTACAACCATTCCTCGGAGCGCGAAGCCATGCTCGAGCGCTGGACCCATCACTACAACTGGCATCGCCCTCACCAGGGCATCGGCAGCTCAGCACCCATCAGTCGGTTGCGTCAGTCCCGAAACAACCTCTTGACGCTTCACACCTAGGTCGCTAGCCCGCGTGCGCCGGCCCGAGCGGCCGCAAGCGCACGCCCTTGCGCAGCCGGGTCCATTTGAACTCCGCAGGATCGGCGAGCGCCGGCCCCGGCGCCTTCACCACCAGCACTTCCTTCGCCATCGGCTCGAAGTCGGCGCGAAAGTGCACGGAGCTCTTCAGGGCGAGGATGCGTTCCTTCACCGGCTCGACGCCGACGTGGCGGAACATCTCCTGGTCGGCGGCCTGCACCTTGCGCGAGGCGAGCACCACGCGCACACCTGGCGCCGCCTTGCTGCGAAGCAGCGCCATGTCTCCCAGGGTCATGCGGAATCCCTTGAACATCGGCCCCGTGCAGGTGAACTTCCCGTCGCCAAGCTTCTCCACCGTGAATTCACTCTCGAAGGGCGCATCGCCCGGAATGCGCGACCGGCCGCCGAGTGCGAAGGCGAGCGTCGCGCCCTGGCCCGCCCCGTGTGCGCGCGCCGCGGCGTCCTTGTCGATGAGCAGTCCCAGCGCCGCGCCTTCGGCGCGCTGGCCGACGAGGGCGCGCAGCAGTCCCGTGGTGTCGCCGTTGCCGCCCGCGCCCGGATTGTCCTGCGTGTCGGCGAGCACCACGGGCCGGCCGGGCTCGCCATTTCGGCGCGCTCGCGCCACAGCCTCGTCGGGCAGGTGCAACTCGAGCGCGAAGTCCTTCTCCGCGTCCGCCACGCGGCCACGCAGCTCTTCCACCGCCCGCGCCACGCGCTTGTCTTCGTCGCCGTAGCCGAGCACCGCCATGCCGCACTCGGCGAAGTCCGCCATCGGGAACCCCGGGGTGAAGGAAAGCACTGCGCCGTGCTTCGCTTCCAGCGCGGCGAGATCGGCGTACAGCCCCTTGCACGGCTCGATGAACGAGCACTGCGACGACAGGCCGGTCAGGTAGTCCAGTCGATGCCAGGCGCCCGCGGGCCGCGCACCGTTGCGGAGCATC
>CAZAEG010000384.1:0-5067 GCA_964484035.1 uncultured Enterobacteriaceae bacterium
GCGACATCCACATCGGCACCGCGGTGAACAAGATCCTCAAGGACATCGTGGTGAAATCGAAGTCGCTGGCCGGGTTCGACGCGCCTTACGTGCCCGGATGGGACTGCCACGGCATGCCGATCGAGGTGCAGATCGAGAAGCAGCACGGCAAGAACCTGCCGGTGGCCGAGACGCTGCGGCTGTGCCGCGCCTACGCCACCACGCAGATCGAGCGTCAGAAGGCGGACTTCCGGCGCCTGGGCGTGCTCGGCGAGTGGGACGATCCCTACACGACGATGGCGCCGCGCGCCGAAGCCGACGAGATCCGCGTTCTCGGCAGGCTGCTGGAAAAGGGCTACGTCTACCGCGGCCTCAAGCCCGTGAACTGGTGCTTCGATTGCGGCTCGGCGCTCGCCGAAGCCGAGGTGGAGTACGAGGACCGCAAGGACCCGGCGATCGACGTGGGCTTCCCGTTCGCCGAGCCCGACAAGGTGGCGCGCGCCTTCGGGCTGGCGAAGCCGCCCGCGAAGCCCGGCTACGCCGTCATCTGGACCACCACGCCGTGGACGCTTCCCGGCAACCAGGCCCTCAACGTCCATCCCGCGTTCACCTATCACCTCGTCGACACCGACAAGGGGATGCTGATCCTCGCCGCGGAGCTGCAGGCGGCCTGTCTCGCGCGCTACAAGTTGCAGGGGACGACGCTGGGCAGTTGCAAGGGCGCGGCGCTCGAGGGCGTGCGCTTCCGTCACCCGTTCTACGAGCGCGATGCCCCCGTGTACCTGGGCGAGTACGTGACACTCGACACCGGCACGGGAATCGTGCACTCGGCCCCTGCCTACGGCGTGGAGGACTTCGAGTCGTGCCGGCGCTATGGCATGCAGGACGAAGACATCCTTACGCCGGTGATGGGCGACGGGAAGTTCGCGCCGCAGCTGCCACTGTTCGGCGGCCAGTCGATCTGGGACGCGACCGGGCCGATCCTGAAGACGCTGGCGGAGCGCGGCGTGCTGTTCGCCAGGGAGACCTATGCGCACAGCTACATGCACTGCTGGCGGCACAAGACGCCCGTGATCCTGCGCGCCACCACGCAGTGGTTCGCCGGCATGGACTCGGTGCCCGGATATGGCGGCGCCCGCCCCGCCGAAACGCTGCGCGCGCTGGCACTGCGCGGCGTCGAGGGCACCCAGTTCTTTCCTTCTTGGGGCCGGGCGCGGCTGCACGGCATGATCGCCAGCCGTCCCGACTGGACGCTCTCGCGCCAGCGCCAATGGGGCACGCCGATGCCGTTCTTCCTGCACAAGGAAACGGGCGAGCCGCATCCGCGAACGCTCGAGCTGTTCGAAGAGGTCGCCAAGCGTGTGGAAAATAGCGGCATCGAGGCCTGGCACACGCTGAAGACCGAGGAGCTGCTCGGCACGGACGCGGCGCGCTACGAGAAGGGCCGCGACACGCTCGACGTCTGGTTCGATTCCGGCTCCACGCACCTGACCGTGCTGCGCGGCTCGCACGCCGAGCTCGGCTTCCCGGCCGACATGTACCTCGAAGGCTCGGACCAGCATCGCGGCTGGTTCCATTCTTCGCTCCTCGTGTCCTGCATGCTGAACGGCGTGCCTCCGTACCGGTCGCTGCTCACGCACGGCTTCGTCGTCGATGGCGAGGGTCGCAAGATGTCGAAATCCAAGGGCAACACCGTGGCCCCGCAGGAAGTGTCGAACACGCTGGGCGCCGAGATCCTGCGCCTGTGGGTCGCCTCGACGGACTATTCCGGCGAGCTCTCGATCTCGAACGAGATTCTGAAGCGCGTGGTCGAGAGCTACCGCCGCATCCGCAACACGCTGCGCTTCCTGCTCGCCAACACTTCGGACTTCGACGCTGCGAAGGACGCCGTGCCCGCAGCGCAGATGGTGGAGATCGACCGCTACGCGCTCGCCATGACGGCGCGCCTGCAGCAGGAGGTGGCCGATGACTATGCGCTCTACCAGTTCCACCTCGTGGCACAGAAGCTGCAGGGCTTCTGCGCGGAGGACCTGGGCGCGTTCTACCTCGACATCCTGAAGGACCGCCTGTACACCTGCGCCGCGCGCTCTGCGGCGCGGCGCTCGGCGCAGACCGCCCTGTGGCACGTGACCCACGCCCTGGTGCGCCTGATGGCGCCCATCCTGTCGTTCACCGCGGAGGAGCTCTGGCAGGTGTTGACGCGCGACGCCGACGACAGCGTCTTCTTCCACACGCTGCATGCGCTGCCGCAGGTGGCCGACGCCGATGCGCTGCTCGGCAAGTGGGACCGGCTGCGCGCCTTGCGTGCGCCCGTGCTGAAGAGCATCGAGGACCTGAGGGCCGCGGGCAAAGTGGGCTCCTCGCTGCAGGCGGAGGCGGATCTGCACGTCAACGGCGCGGATCACGGGCTGCTCGCGAGCCTGGGGGAGGACCTGCGCTTCGTGCTGCTGACCTCGGCCGCGCGCGTGCACCGTGGCGACGGCGAGACGCGCATCGAGGTCGCGCCGAGCGCGCACGCCAAGTGCGACCGCTGCTGGCACTACCGCCCCGACGTGAACGGCGCGGGGCTGTGCGGACGCTGCGAGACCAATCTGCATGGCGACGGCGAGCCGCGCCGGTACGCCTAGGGCCTGGCCCTGGTTTCTGGCGGCGGCGGGCGTCGTGCTCGCGGACCGCCTCACCAAGTGGCTGATGCTCGGCTGGTTGCGTCCCGGGGAATCCCACGAGGTGACGGGGTTCTTCAATCTGGTGCTGGTCTACAACCGCGGCGCCGCGTTCAGCTTCCTCGCCGACGCGCCGGGCTGGCAGACGCCGTTCTTCGCCGCCGTGGCGATCGTCGCGGCCGCGGTGGTGAGCTGGATGCTGTGGCGACATCCCGCGCGCACGCTGCTGTGCAGCGGCCTCGCCCTGATCCTCGGCGGCGCGCTTGGCAACCTGTGGGATCGGCTCGCCTGGGGCGCGGTCGCCGATTTCCTCGACTTCCACGCCTTTGGCTGGCACTGGCCGGCCTTCAATGTCGCCGACTCGGCAATCACGGTGGGCGCCGTGATCCTGATCGTCGAAGGCTTCGTGCACAGGGACTAAAATGACGCCCGTGGAAGTCCTGCTCGCCAATCCGCGCGGATTCTGCGCCGGCGTGGAGCGCGCCATCGACATCGTGGAGCGCGCGCTGCAGCAGATCGGCGCGCCGATCTACGTGCGTCACGAGATCGTGCACAACAGATCCGTGGTGGACGACCTGCGCGCCAAGGGCGCGGTGTTCGTCGAGGAGCTGGACGAGATTCCCGCCGGCGCCACGGTCGTGTTCAGCGCGCACGGCGTGTCCAGGGCGGTGCGCGCCGATGCCGAGCGGCGCGGCCTCAAGGTATTCGACGCCACCTGCCCGCTGGTCACCAAGGTGCACGTCGAGGTGGCGAAGATGCTGCGCGAGGGCTACGACATCGTCATGATCGGCCATCGCGGCCACCCCGAGGCCGAGGGCACGATGGGACAGGCGTCCCGCCGCATGCACCTGGTGGAGACGCTGGCGGACGTGGCGCGGCTCGAGGTGCGCGCCGGCGCGCAGCTCGCCTACGTGACGCAGACCACGCTGTCGGTGGACGACGCGCGCACCATCGTCGCCGCGCTCAAGGCGCGCTACCCGCAGATCCGGGGCCCGAAGAAGGACGACATCTGCTACGCCACGCAGAACCGGCAGGACGCGGTCAAGTTCATGACGCCGAACTGCGACGTGGTCGTCGTGGTGGGTTCGCCCAACAGCTCGAACTCCAACCGCTTGCGCGAGGTGGCCGAGAACATGGGCGCCCGCGCCTACATGGTGGACACGGCCGCGGATCTGCGCGCGGAATGGATCGCGGGCGTGCGCCGCGTCGGCGTCACCGCCGGCGCCTCGGCGCCCGAAGTGCTGGTGGATGAAGTCGTGGCGCGCCTGAAGGCGCTGGGCGCCGCGAGCGTGCGCCAGCTCGACGGCATCACCGAGGACGTGGTGTTCACGCTGCCGCGCGAGCTTGCGCGGCGCTAGAGGTTGCGCGAACGCCCTCTAGTTGCCGAACGTTACCTCGATGCGCACCAGGCTTGGCACGGCCTTGCCTTTGCGCATGCCGGGGGTGAAGCGTGCGCCGGAGAACGCCTTGAGCGCCGCCTGCTCGAAGCGCCCGCGGGGCTCGGACCGCGCGACGCGTATGCGGTCCAGCTTTCCGTCGGGCGCAATGAAAAGCTCCAGCACCACGCGGCCACGCACGCCCGCGGGCAGGTCCGCCGGATACTCCGGCATGACATGCGTCTTGATCTGCGGCCGCACGTCCAGCCGTTCGGCCGGCCAGTAGTGCGGCGCGGCGATCGAGGAACCGACGGTCGGCGACGACCCCGGATGCGAGACTGCCAGCGCCAGGACGCAGACGGCGCCCGCCCTTAGCAGGAGGGCGCCGCCGTTCACTGGTCGGCGTTCAGCTCGCGCCAGCCGACGCGCTTGCCCTGGAAATTCACGGGCGCGATCGGCGTCTCCACCGGCAGCTGCTGGTTGTCCGCGGTGGTCACCACCGTCACCACCTTGCCGCCCGGCAGCTGGATGACGTTGATACCCACGGCCACGGAGCCCGAGATCTTCTGGCTGACGGCGTTGGCCGTGGCGCCCGCGACGTAGCCGCCGGTGCGGTAGTCGAAGGTGTTGATCCACGCCGTACCGCCGGCGACGCAGGTATCGGTCGAAGGCACGTTGGAGCCGACCACCAGCGTTCCGAGCTGCAGCTGCGGATCGACGCTCACGCGCTCGCCCTTGTCCGGCAGATCGATGAACCAGCCGCGCACCGACGCGTTGGTCCAGTCCACCACGTTCACCGACGACACCGTGCGCGATGTGGAGTCGATCGCGGTGATCGTCTGCTGCACGAGCGGCGTGCGGTCCGTCACCGTCGTGTTGCCGGCGAGATCGTCGGCGATGGCGTAGATCGACTGCTTGCTGGTGTCGGCCTTGTCGGTGACGCCGAGGAAGCGGCCGGTGCCGACGAAGATCACGCGCCGGCTGTTGATCAGGCCGAGCTCCGGCTTGGTGGTGACGGGCTGCGCGGTGCCGAGGGCGTTCTTCAGCAC
>CAZAEG010000385.1:0-30587 GCA_964484035.1 uncultured Enterobacteriaceae bacterium
CTGCCTTCGACTTTCTCGCTCAGCCGGCGCAACGAGGCCGAGAGCACGTTCAACTCGCCCAGCAGTCGCTCCAGCTCCGGCAGCGCCTCCCCGGTGAAGCGCTGCAGGTCGGCGCCCAGCGTATCGACGGTCTTGCCCGCGTTGGCGCTGGCGGTGGCCGTCACGTCGCTCATGCGCTCGAACGCTTCGGCGCTGCGGCCCACCTGGGCCACGACCGGGCCGAGCTGGGCGCTCGCGCGGGCGCTGTTGTCGAAGGTGCGCGCGGCATTGGCGAGCGCGGCGTCGATCGCGCCCTGGTTCGCGGCGAGCGTCCTGGCAACGGCCGACAGGTCGGCCAGCGTGCTCTTGAACGACGCAAGATTGTCGTCGCTGAGGATCTTGTTGATGGTCTCCGAGGTGGCGTCGAGCTTCGCGAGCACGGTGGTCAGCACGTTCTCCAGGCGCGCAGCCAGCGAGGGCTTGGTGCGGATCACCGGCAGCTCGCCCGGCGCCGACGCGCGCAACGGCGGCGAGGCGAGGGTGCCGCCGTCCAGTTCGACGTAGGCGATGCCGGTGAGCCCCTGGGTCTTGAGCACCGCCTCGGTGTCTTCCTTGATCGGCGTGCCGTGCTCGATCGAGAACAGGAGGCGCACCTGCTCCGGGTTTTCCGGATCGAGCCGGATGGCGCGCACCCTGCCCACGTCGACGCCGCGGTACTTGACCGGCGCATTGACATTGAGGCCCGCCACCGATTCCCCGACCAGGGCGAGGTACAGGGTGGTCTTTTCCTGGAATCCGCCGCCGCTTGCCAGCCACAGGACGCCCGCGACCAGCGCGGCCCCCAGCGCGAGCACGAAGGCGCCGACCAGCGCGAAGTTCACTTTGGTTTCCATGCCGCCGCCCTCCCGCGCGGGCCGTCGAAGTACTGGCGGATGTCCGGATGCTCCAGCCGCGACAGTTCGGCCATCGAGCCGATGCCCTGCACCTTGCCCTGGCCGAGCACCGCGACGCGGTCGGCGACCTGCCACAGGAGGTCGAGGTCGTGGGTGATCATGACGACCGTCAGGCCGTAGAGACTGCGCAGCCTGAGTACCAGCTGGTCGACGCCGGCGGCGCTGACCGGGTCGAGCCCGGCCGTCGGCTCGTCCAGGAACAGCAGTTCGGGATCGAGCGCCAGCGCGCGCGCAAGCGACGCTCGCTTGAGCATGCCACCGCTCAGTTCGGCCGGATACCGGTTGCCGGTCTCCGGCTCGAGGCCGGCGAGCGCGATCTTCCAGGCCGCGATCTCGTCGATCGACGCTTCCGGCAGCGTGGAATGCTCGCGCAGCGGCAGGCCGACGTTCTCGCGCACATCCAGCGAACCGAACAACCCGCCGTGCTGGAACATCACCCCGAGGCGCAGCCGCAAGGCTTGCGCGCTCGCCGCGTCGAGCGATTGCAGGTCCGCGCCCAGCACTTCGATCGAGCCCGCATCCGGGCGATGCAGCAGGATCATCTCGCGCAGCAGCGTGGATTTGCCCGAGCCGCTGCCGCCGATGAGCGCGAAGATCTCGCCGCGGCGCACTTCGAGGTCCAGCCCCGCATGCACCACCTGCTCGCCGAAGCGGGTCGACAGGTTGCGCACTTCGATGACAGTGTCGGCGTGCGCCATGTCAAAGGCCCAGCACGCTGAACAGGATGGAGAACAGCGCGTCGGCCACGATCACGAGGAAGATCGCCTGCACCACGCTGCGCGTGGTGTGGCGGCCGACGCTGTCGGCGCCGCCGCGGGTGCGAAAGCCCTGGAAACAACCGATCAGCGCGATGATCAGCGCGAACACGGGCGCCTTGCCGAGGCCGATCGCGTATGCCGTGACGCTCACCGCCTTGGTGAAGCGATCCAGGAAATCCTCGAAGCCCACACCCAGCTGGGCGCGCGCCATGACCATGCCGCCGAACACGCCCAGCACGTCGGCGAAGAACGTCAGCAGCGGCAGCACCACCAGCAGCGCGAGAACTTTGGGCAGCACCAGCACCTCGAGGGGGGCGATGCCCAGGGTGCGCATGGCGTCGATCTCCTCGGTGACCGACATGGTGCCGATCTGCGCGGCATAGGCCGAGCCCGAGCGCCCGGCGACGATGATGGCCGTCATCAGCGGGGCGAATTCGCGCAGCATCGACAGGCCCACCAGGTCGGCGACGAAGATGTTGGCGCCAAACTGCCTGAGCTGGTCGGCGGCCTGGTAGGCGATGACGACGCCCATCAGGAAGGAGAGCAGGCCGATGATCGGCAGCGCGTCGACGCCGGCGCTGCGGATGTTGTGCAGGATCGGCCGCCAGCGCATGCGCGCCGGCTGGGCGATGCTGCCGGCGAGCGCGGCGGCGGCCTCGCCGATGAAGACGAGGAGCGCGAAGGCTTCCTCGCCCGCGGCGCATGCCGCCCGGCCGGCGCGCGCCAGGGTGCCAGGGGCCGGTGGCGCAGGCGCCGGGGCGCCGGGGCGCTGCTCCAGAAGCTCGAGCAATCCGGCAAACCGGGGACTCCAGCCTCGCAGGGTCACGGCGTGCCCCTCTGCGCGCAGGCGCTGCAGCAGCCCCTGCAGCAGCCAGACGCCGACCGTGTCCAGGCGCTCGACCCCGGCGCCGTCCACGACGATCCCGGCCCGCGCGGGCACCTTGAGCGAATCGAACCGCCGCTCGAGGGCGCCTGTCCCGAGCACGGTCCAGCAACCGGACAGCGCGAACTCCCCGGGCGCGGGCTGGGCGAGCGCAGCGGGTGCGACCGACGGGAAATTCATGCGCAGCCTGCAGGCTGGACCAATTCCCCGCGCCGGTATGTACGGGACCATACAGAGCCGGCCCTTGCGCCCCTACACTGCCGAGCGCCGGGCGTTGGCGAGCGTCAGGCGCTCGACCAGGATCTCCATGAAGGCACGGTCGAACTTGTGGCGGCAGGTGTCGGAGGCCTGCGGAGTGAACAACCCCTACAGGGGCAACGTGCTCGCCGATCCCGAGATCCGCGAGGGCATCAAGCGCTACGCCAACTGGCCCACCATCCCGCAGCTCTACGTCAACGGCGGGTTCGTCGGCGGCGCGGACATCTTGAAAGAGATGTACCAGTCGGGGGAACTGCAATAGCTGCTGGAAGGGCTTCGCCAGGATCTACTGCGACCATTGCCGGCACGGCTTCATCCTGGCCTTCTCGTGCAAGGCGAGGTACTTCTGCCCAAGCTGCCACCGAAAGAGCGTGCCGGCGTATGCCGAATGGGTGGAAGCCAGCGTGCTCCCTCCGGTACCGCATCGGCAATCGCCGCGGTCGCAGGCACCTCAAAGCCGGTTAGCTCGCCGAGCTGAGCGGCGGCCGGCACCGCGGCCAGCGCCACGAGCACGGCGCCCGTGCCGGTGAGCAGCATTTGTGTTTTGGCGCACAGACCGGGCTTGCGCCAAAGCAGATCTTGCCCCGTCGACGCACACGATATGCGGTTGTCCATACTGGCCGGTTTGCTGATCCTGCATCTCGCCGGCTGCGGCGAAATGGCCACATTGCCGGAGAGCGCCGGAATCGGGCCGCGGCCGACCTTGCCGCCGCCGAACCCGACACTCATACCGTCGGTCCACATCGCCCCGGCCAAGGGCTGGCCGTACGGGGCGACGCCGGTGGCTGCGGCCGGACTTGCAGTGAACGCCTACGCGGCCGGGCTCGATCACCCCCGCTGGCTCCATGTCCTGCCCAACGGGGATGTACTGGTTGCCGAAACCAATGGGCCGCCCAGGCCGGACGACACGGCCGGCATCAAGGGCTGGGTGACGAAGCTGCTGAGGAAACGTGCAGGCGCGGGAGGTGCAAGCGCCAACCGCATCACGCTGCTGCGCGACATGGACGGGGACGGCATCGCGGAGATGCGCACCGTGTTCCTGGCCGGACTGACCTCGCCTTTCGGCATGGCGCTCGTCGGCAGCGACCTGTATGTCGCCAACACCGATTCGCTCGTGCGCTTTCCCTACAAAGCGGGCGACAGGCAGATCACCGCGCCCGGCGTAAAAGTCGTCGATCTGCCCGCGGGCACGATCAACCACCACTGGACCAAGAATGTCATTGCCAGCCGCGACGGTTCGCGACTCTATGTCACGGTAGGCTCGAACAGCAATGTGGGCGAAAACGGCATGCACAACGAGGTCAACCGCGCCGCCATCCTGGAGGTCGAACCCGCGACCGGGCGCGCGCGGCTGTTCGCCTCGGGTTTGCGCAATCCGAACGGCATGGACTGGCAGCCGCAAAGCGGCGCGCTCTGGACCGCGGTCAATGAACGCGACGAGCTCGGCAGCGACCTGGTGCCCGACTACATGACCTCGGTGCAGGATGGCGCCTTCTACGGCTGGCCGTACAGCTATTACGGCCAGCACGTCGATGTGCGGGTGCAGCCCCCGCGTCCCGACCTGGTCGCTCGTGCCATTGCGCCCGACTATGCGCTCGGCACGCATACCGCCCCGCTCGGGCTGGTGTTCTATCGCGGCAGTCTTTTGCCGAAGCGCTATGCCGGCGGGGCGTTCATCGGCCAGCACGGCTCGTGGAATCGCAAACCGCGCAGCGGCTACAAGGTCATATTCGTATCGTTTGCCGATGGACGCCCGGTCGGGGTTCCCGAGGACGTGCTGACCGGCTTTGTCGACGCGAAGGGTGATGCTCTGGGCCGCCCCGTGGGCGTGGCGGTGGACCGTGCAGGCGCCCTGCTCGTCGCGGACGACGTCGGCAATGTCATCTGGCGTGTGAGGCCGGCTGCGGCGAAGCGGTAATTTCCCTCATCGACTGGCCCCGGGGAATGTTGGGGTCTGCGCACCGTGAGATCAGGTGCCAGTCCGGCGCTTGCCCGTTCTTTCCCCGCGACGCTCCGATTGACGCGGTGCACGCACGGGATACGCCACCTCGCGAACCTTTTCACGACCCGCGCTCGCTTCTGTTTGTGCACTCGACGGGAATCGCCGCGGATTGAGCAGTTTGCGCGGCGCGCGCGCCTTGGTGGAGCTTTTGGGCTGATTCATGAGGGCCTCGAGAGGCGTCTTTCAGGCGCGGTCGCGCAGTTCCTTCACGCCCGCCATCTCGGCGCAGTGATCGCAGCAGTACATCCGGCCGTCCTTCTCCAGGCCGTGGCCGATCATGCGCACGCCGCATTGCACGCAGGTTGGCGCGAGCGTATGGACCGCGCATTCGAAGCTGTCGAACGTATGGGTCTTGCCTCGCGCGATAACCTGAAAGCTTTTGTCGTAGTCATTGCCGCACGCGTCGCATTTCGCCATCGCGAACTCCAGAGGACGGTTGCCCGTTGCCGCTTTGATATTCTTCTCCGGCCGGGTCGCGGTCTGTGCGCGGGCGCACCACCGGTCGCGCTGGCAGGGCCTGCAGCTTCGCTGCTGGCCGTATGATCCGGGTTGCATGAAATCCGCTCTCGCGCCCCTCGAGACGCTGTACGAGGCAAAACGCGGCCGGTCGCTGCCGCTGCCTCCCGGGCTGGCGCGCCTGTATGGACGACTGCGCATGCCCCTCGCGCGTGCACGGCCGCACGTCATCAGCAATTTCGTGACCTCGCTGGACGGCGTCGTTTCGCTCAATGAGAAGGGACACGCCAGCGGCGGCGACATCAGCGGATTCAGCGCCCAAGACCGCATGGTGATGGGCCTGTTGCGCGCCATCGCAGACGTGGTGATCGTCGGCGCAGGCACGCTGGGCGTCGACCGGCATCACGTCTGGACGGCCGAGCGCATTTTCCCCGGCCTCGACGGAGAATACCGCCGGCTGCGCAAGGCGCTGGGCAGGCGCGATCTGCCGCTGATGGGGGTCGTCAGCGGCAGCGGCCGGCTCGATCTGCGCCTGCCCGTGTTTACATCCGGCGAGTTGCGCTCGCTGGTCGTGACGAGCGCCGCGGGGGCAAGGCGGTTGCGCAGATCAAAGGTGCCCGCATCGGTCGAGATCCGCGCAGTGCATGGCGGCCGCGCGATACGTGCGAGGTCCATCCTCGACCAGGTGCGCCGGGTGAGTGCCGGCAAGCTGATTCTGGTCGAAGGCGGGCCGCGCTTGCTCGGCGACTTTTTCGCGGATCGCCTCCTCGACGAGCAGTTCCTGACCCTCGCGCCGCAGATTGCCGGGCGCAAGGCGGGCGATCGGCGGCTCGGCCTGGTCATGGGCCGGACTTTCGCGCCGCAGAGTCCGCTATGGGGACGCTTGATCGACGTGCGGCGCGGCAAAGTCCATCTGTTCCTGCGGTATTCGTTTCACTGAAGTCCTTGCGCATCACCACTTCCTTGGAGAATGGCGGCGCATGGCGCTCACACGCCCGCGAGCCGGGCGTTGGCGAGCGTCAGGCGCTCGACCAGGATCTCCAGGAAGGCGCGGTCGAACTTGTGGCGGCAGGTGTCGGAGGCCTGCGCGAGCTTGGCCGTCGGCACCGAGATGATCTTCGATTCGTCCATCACCGTGACGTCGGCGCCGCGCAGTTGCTCGTCCTTCGACAGGTAGGCCATCTCGCCGAAGCATTCGCCGGTGTGCAGGATGTTGAGCAGCTTGCCCTTGCGCGTCACGCGCACCTGGCCGTCGGCGAGGATGCAGAAGAAGCTGCCCGGCTCGCCTTCCTTCATCAGCAGCTCGCCCACCGCCGCGGTGCGCCAGTTGGAGATGCGCGCCACCTCCCACAGCTCGGCGTCGGTGAAGTTGGTGAAGAAGGGGAGCCGGCGCAGCGACTCGAACTTGTCGGAGTCGGCGAACGTCTCCTTCCTGCCGCCCAGGCCCTCGTTCCTGAACACCTCCGCCAGGTCGAGCGAGAAGTCCTCCCAGGCCGCGTAGCGCTGCGCCAGGTCCTTGGCCATGGCGCGCTTGACGATGGCGTCGAGCGCCGCGGGGATCTGCGGGCGGTAGGACGAGGGCGGCTGCGGCTCGACGTTGGCGATCTGGTAGATGAGGCTGAAGTTGTTGGTGGCCTGGAACGGCAGCCGCCCGGCGAGCAGCTGGTACATGACCACGCCGAGCGAGTAGATGTCGGTGCGGTGGTCGAGCGCGTGCTCCTTCACCTGCTCGGGCGACATGTAGGCGGGCGAGCCGATGGCCGAGACCTGCGTGATGTCGCCGCTGGCGATGAGCGCGGCGCCGAAATCCGACACCTTGACGTCGGTCTCGCCCGTGAAGAGGATGTTCGCGGGCTTCAGGTCGCGGTGCGTGATGCCCATCTTGTGCGCGAATTCCAGCGCGCGCGTGCACTTGAAGATGATCTCCACCACGCGGTCGATGGGCAGCAGGTCCTGCGCGTCGCCGTGGCGCTCGAGCGTCCCGCCGTCGACGTACTCCATGACGATGTACTGCTGGCGGTCGTCGGCCACCGCGTCGTAGATCTGGCAGATGTGCGGATGCTGCAGCTTGCCGGCGAGCGAAGCCTCGGTGATGAAGAGCTTGCGGTACAGCCGCCCCTTGTCCTTGCTCTCGAAGGCCTCCGGCATCACCAGCTTGACGGCGACGTTGCGGCTGTAGAACGGATCGTTGCACAGGTAGACGACGCTGGTCGCGCCGCGGCCGATCTCCTGCAGCACCGGGTACTTGCCGATGCGCTCGGGGACCGCGGCGGGCTCGTTCATGTCCTGGCGCGCCGGCCGCGCGCGCGCGCCACCGCTGCCTTGACGCGCTTCGGGGCGGTGCCGCCGACGTGGTCGCGCGCCGCCACCGAGCCCTCCAGGCTGAGGCAGTCGTAGACGTCGTCGCCGATGGCGCCGGAAAAGCGCTTGAGCACCGCGAGCGGCAGCCCGGAGAGGTCGCAGCCCAGGCCTTCCGCCTCGCGCACCGCGCGCGCCACGATGCCGTGCGCGTCGCGGAACGCGACGCCCTTCCTCACCAGGTAGTCGGCGAGGTCGGTGGCGGTGGCGAAGCCCTCGAGCGCGGCGGCGCGCATCGCGTCGGGCAGCGGCTCGATGCCCGGCACCATTTCCGCGAACACGGCGAGCGTGTCCTTCAGGGTGTCGACCGCATCGAACAGCGGCTCCTTGTCCTCCTGGTTGTCCTTGTTGTAGGCGAGGGGCTGACCCTTCATCAGCACGAGCAGAGAAACCAGCGCGCCGATGACGCGCGCGCTCTTGCCGCGCGCGAGCTCGGGCACGTCGGGGTTCTTCTTCTGCGGCATGATCGAGCTGCCGGTGGTGAAGCGATCGGGCAGGCGCACGAAGCCGAAGCGCGGGCTCATCCACAGCACCAGCTCCTCGGCGAAGCGCGACAGGTGCACCATGGCGAGCGCGGCGTGCGCGCAGAACTCGATGGCGAAGTCGCGATCCGACACCGCGTCCATCGAATTGGCGCATACGCCGTCGAACCCGAGCTCGCGCGCCACGCGCGCGCGGTCGATGGGGAAGGGGGTGCCGGCGAGCGCCGCGGCACCGAGCGGCAGCAGGTTGACGCGCCGCCGGCAGCCGGCGAAGCGCTGCCGGTCGCGCTCCAGCATCTCGACGTAGGCCATCAGGTGGTGGCCGAAGGTCACGGGCTGCGCCACCTGCAGGTGCGTGAAGCCCGGCATCACGAGGGCGGCGTGGCGCTCGGCCTGCGCCAGCAGCGCCTCCTGCAGCCTGGCGAGGAGCGCGTCAACGGCGTCGATCTCGTCGCGCAGCCACAGCCGCACGTCGGTCGCCACCTGGTCGTTCCTCGAGCGCGCGGTGTGCAGGCGCTTGCCCGCCTCGCCCACCCGCGCGATCAGGCGCCGCTCGATGTTCGTGTGCACGTCCTCGGCCTCGAGCGACCACGGGAAGCGTCCGGTCTCGATCTCCTTCGCGATCAGCGCCAGGCCGCGCTCGATCTCGGCGCGGTGGGCGCGCGAGATCACGCCGCAGGCGGCGAGCATGCGCGCGTGGGCGAGCGAGGCCGAGATGTCGTGCCGCGCGAGGCGCCGGTCGAAGCCCACCGACGCCGTATAGCGCTGCACCAGGTCGCTGACCGGCTCGACGAACCGGTCGGACCACGGTGCCGGCGTGCCGGCCTTACTGCGCGACTTCCGCTTGGTGCGAGGAGGGGCCATGGGGCATACTTGGATCGCGGCGCGCCGCGCTATGCCAATGAGTATAAAGCAAAACTTCACAGCCGACGCCCTGCCGGACTTCCGTAACCTGGGCGTCGTGGCGCGCATTCTGATCGGCGTCAACGCGCTCGCGTTCGCGGCGGTGCTCGCCGCGGTGCCGGGCTGGGGCGCGGCGCTCGAGCGATTTCTCCTGGTGGCGGCGCGCCTCGAGCCGGCGCTCGCCGTGACGCTCGTCGTGCTGTACGCGCTCTCGAGCGCGCTGGCGCGGCTCGCGTACTGGCAGGGCGGCGCGGCGGTGGTGGCGCTCGCCCTCGCGGTGAGCGGCACGCTGCACGTGGCGAGCGCGCCGGCGGGCGATGGCGCCGCGGGCCTCGCGCGCACGCTCGTGCTCGCGACGATCGCCGCGCTGCTGCTGCTCGCCTACCTGCGCCTGCTCACGCGCGCCTATTCGCCCGCGCTGGCCGAAGCGCGGCTGCAGGCGCTGCAGTCGCGCATCCGGCCGCATTTCCTGTTCAACAGCCTGAACGCCGTGCTCTCGCTCATCCGCCGCGACCCGCGCCGCGCCGAGCGCGCGCTCGAGGACCTCGCGGACCTGTTCCGCGTGCTGATGCAGGACAACCGCAGCTTCGTGGCGCTCGGCGACGAGATCTCGCTGCTCGAGCGCTACGCGAGCCTCGAGCAGCTGCGCCTGGGCGAGCGCCTGAAGGTGGTGTGGGAGCTGCAAGGCGCGCCGCGCGACGCCCTGCTGCCGCCGATGATCCTGCAGCCGCTGCTCGAGAACGCGATCTACCACGGCGTCGAGCCGGGCGCGGGGGAAGGGCGCGTGGTGGTGCATATCGAGCGGCGCGGCGCGCGCGTCTTCGCGCGCATCGAGAACCCGTACCTCGAGGAGCATGCGCACCGCGCCGGCAACCGCATGGCGCTGGCGAACATCCGCGAGCGGCTGCAGCTCTTCTTCGACGTCGAGGCGCGCATCGACATGCGCGTGGAGAACGATCGCTACGTGGTGGAAATCGCGATGCCGTACCGGCCGGCGAAGGCCTAGCGGCGATGCTGCGCGTGTTCATCGCCGACGACGAGACGCCCGCGCGCGAGCGCCTGAAGGAGCTGCTCGCCGACATCGCCGCCGAGTTGCCCACCGAGGTGGTGGGCGAGGCGGCGAGCGGCCTCGACGCCGTGGCGCAGTTGCCGGCGAGCCGCGCCCAGGTGCTGCTGCTCGACATCGAGATGCCGGGCATGCGCGGCCTGGAGGTGGCGCGCCACCTCGCCGGGCTGGAGCTCGCGCCCGCGGTGGTGTTCGTCACCGCGCACGAGCGCCATGCGGTGGAGGCCTTCGAGCTGAACGCGCTGGACTACCTGTTGAAGCCGGTGCGCGCCGAGCGCCTCGCCGCGGCGCTGAAGAAGGCGAGCGCGGGCGGGCCGCCGGCGCGCGAGCAGCTGGCGCGAGCGGCCGCGCAGGCGCGCGAATACCTCTCGGTGACCGAGCGCAACCGCATCCACCTCGTGCTGGTGCGCGATGTCGTCTACCTGCGCGCGGAGCTGAAGTACGTGACCCTGCGCACGCGCGCGGGCGAGCACCTGATCGAGGAGTCGCTGATGGCGCTCGAGCGCGAGTTCGCGCAAGCGTTCGTGCGCGTGCACCGCAACTGCCTGGTGGCGAGAAGCGCGGTGCGCGGCTTCGAGCGCGCGGCCGACGGCGGCGACGAGCCGCACTGGAACGTGGTGCTCGAGGGCGTGCCCGAGCGCCTGCCGGTGAGCCGCCGCCAGTGGGCCGAGGTGCGGCTGCTCGTGAAGGAGGGCTGAATGCGCGCGCGCCTGACGATCGCCACGCGCCGCAGCCGGCTCGCCTTGTGGCAGGCCGGGCACGTCAAGGCGCGGCTCGAGGCCTGCCACCCCGGCACCGCGGTCGCGCTGCTCCCCCTGTCGACGCGCGGCGACGAGCTGCTGGAGGCGCGCCTCGACAAGGTCGGCGGCAAGGGCCTGTTCGTGAAGGAGCTGGAGCAGGCCATGGCCGACGGCCGCGCCGACCTCGCGGTACACTCCATGAAGGACGTGCCGGCGGCGCTGCCCGCGGGCTTCGTGCTCGCCGCCATCCTCGAGCGCGAGGACGCGCGCGACGCGCTGGTCAGCAGCGCGTACGCGGACCTCGCGGCGCTGCCGCCAGGCGCGCGCGTCGGCACCTCGAGCCTGCGCCGCGCGGCGCAGGTCGCCGCCCGCCATCCGCAGCTGCGGCTGCTTACGCTGCGCGGCAACGTCGAGACGCGCCTCGCGAAGCTCGACCGCGGCGAGTACGACGCCATCCTGCTCGCGGCCGCGGGGCTGAAGCGCCTCGGGCTCGAGGCGCGCATCCGGTGCTGCCTGCCGGTGGAGGAGAGCCTGCCCGCGCCCGGGCAGGCGGCGCTCGGCATCGAATGCCTCGCGGCGCGCGCGGAGATCCGCGCGCTGCTCGAGCCGCTCGCGCACGCGGCCAGCAGCGACTGCGTGCGCGCGGAGCGCGCCGTGAGCCTCGCCCTCGGCGGCAGCTGCACGATCCCGCTCGGCGCCTACGCCGAGCGCTGCGGCGCGCGCCTGCGGCTGCGCGCCCTGGTGGCGGCGCCCGACGGCACGCGCCTGGCGCAGGCCGACTGCGAGGGCGCCGCCGACGACCCGGAGGCGCTGGGCGCGCAGGCGGCGCGGGTGCTGCGCGCGCAGGGCGCCGACGAGATCCTGGCGGCGATCGCCGCGTGAGCGCGCTCGCGCTGGCGGGCAAACGCATCCTGGTCACGCGCCCGCGCGAGCTCGCGCAGGGCCTCGCCACGCTCATCGCCCGGGCGGGCGGCGAGCCGGTGCTCTTTCCGGCGCTCGAGATCCGCGATGCCGAGGATGCGGGCGCGGCGCGCGCGGTGCTCGCGCGCCTCGAGGCGTTCGACCTGGCGGTGTTCGTCAGCCCGAGCGCGGTGCGCAAGGCGTTCGAGCTGCGCGGCGCGCGCTGGCCGGCGCGCGTGCGCGCCGCGGCGCTCGGCGCCGGCACGCGCCGCGAGCTCGAGACGCGCGGCGTGGCGGGCATCATCGCGCCCGAGGACGGCGCCGACAGCGAGGCGCTGCTCGCGCTGCCGCAGATGCGCGGGCTCGAGCGCTCGCGCGTGCTCATCCTGCGTGGCGCCGGCGGGCGCGAGCTCCTCGGCGAGACGCTCGCCGCGCGCGGCGCGCAGGTGAGCGTCGTCGAATGCTACCGGCGCGCGCGTCCCGCCCCGGGCGCCGCGCCCGCGGGAGCGCTCGACGCGGCGTGCGCGAACTCGAGCGAATCCCTGGACAACCTCGTGGCGCTGCTCGGGCTGGCGCGCCTGCGCGATACGCCGCTGTTCGTGCCGCACGAGCGCGTGGCGCGGAAGGCGCGCGAGACGGGATTCACCGCGGTGGAGGTGGCGGGTCCCGGCGATGCGCAGATGCTCGCGCGCCTGCTTGCATACTTCGGCGGCGCGAAGTAAAACCCCTGCATGGACAGCGAGGAGCAGAAAGCGGCGCCGGAGCAGGCGGGCGCGCCGCAGAAGAAGGCGGCGAACGGCCTCGGCGCGCGCGTGCTCGCGGGCGTGCTGGTCGTCACGGCGCTCGGCGCCTCGGGCTGGGTGGTCTATGACTCGCGCCAGCGGCTCGACGCCACGCAGGAGGATCTGGCGCGGCGCCTGAAGGGCATCGATGCGGACGCGCGCGAGGCGCGCGCCGCGGCGCGCGAGGCGCAGGAGTCCGCGCGCGAGATGCAGGCGAAGCTCGGCGCGCTGGATGCGCGCGTCGCCGACGCGCAGAGCCAGCAGCTGGCGCTGGAGTCGCTGTACCAGGAGCTGTCGCGCAACCGGGACGAGTGGCAGCTCGCCGAGATCGAGCAGGTGCTCGCCATCGCGCAGCAGCAGCTGCAGCTCTCGGGCAACGTGCGCGCGGCGCTGCTCGCGCTGCAGCTCGCCGAGAGCCGCCTGTCGCGCGCCGACCGCCCGCAGTTCCAGCCGGTGCGGCGGGCGCTGGCGCGCGACATCGAGCGCCTGAATTCGCTGCCGGCGGCCGACCTCGCCGGCATGGCGCAGCGCCTGGACGCCGTGCTGGCCGAGATCGACGACCTGCCGCTCGCCCACGACGCCCGCCTGGCGCGCGAGCCGGGGGCGGCGCCGCCGGCGGCGAGCGGCGGTTTCCTCGCGCAATTCGGCGCCGGCCTGTGGCGCGACCTGAAGGGCCTGGTGGTGGTGCGGCGCGTGGATGCGCCGCAGCCGCCGCTCCTGCCGCCCGAGCAGGCCTACTTCCTGCGGGAGAACCTGCGCCTGCGGCTGCTCAACGCGCGCCTGGCATTGCTCTCGCGCAACCAGGCGGGCTTCGAGGAGGACGTGCGCGTTGCCCGGCGCTGGCTGCAGCGCCACTACGACGTGCACGCGCAGCCCACGCGCGAGGCGCTGCAGCGGCTCGAGCAGCTGCAGGGCTCGCCGATCAGCTTCGAGCCGCCTTCCATCACCGACAGCCTCGACGCGGTGCGCAATTTCAAGGCGCGCCGCGACCGCGCCGCGGGATGAAGGGCCTTTTCTGGCTGCTGGCGGTGTTCGCCGCGGCGGCGGCGCTCGCCGTCTTCGGGCACCTCGACCGCGGCTACGTGCAGTTCGCGTACGGCGAGTGGCGCATGGAGATGTCGCTGCTGCTCTACGCGGTGCTCGCGCTGCTCGCGTTCATCGGCGCGTTCATCGCCGTGCGCATGCTGCAGCATGCCCTCGCCCTGCCGGCGTACGTGAGCGCCTTTCGCGCGCGGCGGCGGCGCGATCGCGCGCAGGCCGCGCTCGCCGCGGCGCTGCAGGCGTGGCTCGAGGGCCGCTACGCGCGCGCGGAGAAGGAGGCGACGCGCGCCGCCGAGGGCGACGCGTCGCCCGGCCTGGCGGCGATCATCGCCGCGCGCGCGGCGCACGAGCTGGGCGTGCCGGAGCGCCGCGAGCAATGGATGACGCGCGCGCAGGACGCCGGCCAGCGCACCGCCGGCATGCTGTCGCGCGCCGTGATGGCGCTCGGCGAGCGCGACTACGGCACCGCGGCCGATGCGCTGCGCAGCCTGCAGGGCTCGGGGGCGCGGCAGTTCGCGACCCTGCGGCTGCTGCTGCGCGCCGAGCGCGGGCTGCGCCACTGGGACGAGGTGCTGCGGCTCACCGCGCAGCTCGCCAAGCGCGATGCGATCGCGCCGGGCGTCGCCGAGGAGTACCGCGTGCAGGCGCACGTCGAGCTGTTGGCGCAGGCGGCGGCCGAGCGCAATGCGTTCGAGGAGCGCTGGCGCAGGATCCCCGCGCGCGAGCAGTCGATCGCGCGGGTGGCGGGCGCCGCGACGCGCCATGCGCTCGCGCTCGGGCTGACCACGCTGGCGCGCGACGCGATCGAAAAAGCGCTCGCCACGGAGTGGGCGCCGGCGCTCGCCGCGCTGTACGGCGAGCTGCCCGGCATGGAGCCGCCCGCGCGCGGCGAGGAGGCGCGGCGGCGCATCGAGCGCGCGGAGCAGTGGCTGCTCGCGCACGAGTCGGACCCGCAGCTGCTCGCCGCGCTGGGGCGCCTGTGCGCGCACGCCGAGCTCTGGGGCAAGGCGCAGAACTACCTGGAGGCGAGCCTCGCGTTCGAGGAGTCGCGCGCCACGCACCTGGAGCTCGCGCGCCTGCTCGACCGGCTGGAGCGCGGCGCCGAGGCGCAGCAGCACTACCGCAGGGCGGCGGAGCTGCCCTAAACCCAATCCTTGGGCCTCAGGAAATCCCTGTAGAGCTTGTCCTCCGGAGAGCCCGCCTCCGGCTGCCAGTCGTAGCGCCACGCCACGCGCGGCGGTAGCGACATCAGGATCGCCTCGGTGCGCCCGCCCGATTGCAGGCCGAAGAGCGTGCCGCGGTCGTACACCAGGTTGAATTCCACGTAGCGCCCGCGGCGGTAGGCCTGGAAGTCGCGCTCGCGCTCGCCGTAAGGCGTCTCGCGCCGGTGCTCGATGATCGGCGCGTACGCGGCAACAAAGTGGTCGCCGACCGAGCGCACGAGCCTGAAGCTGGTGTCGAAATCAGGTTCGTTGAAATCATCGAAGAAGATTCCGCCGATGCCGCGCGGCTCGTTCCGGTGCTTGATGAAAAAGTACTCGTCGCACCAGCGCTTGAACCCCGGATACCGGTCCTTGCCCACGGCAGCCTTGCACGTGGCATGAAAATGCCGCGCATCCTCCTCGAACCCGTAATACGGCGTGAGATCCATGCCGCCGCCGAACCACCAGATGTCCCCGGCGGCGAAGCAGCGCACGTTCATGTGCACCGTCGGGCAGTACGGATTCCTCGGGTGCAGCACGAGCGACACGCCCACCGCCTCGTAGGCGCGTCCGGCAAGCTGCGGCCGCGACGCGGTCGCGGAAGCGGGCAGGCTCGCGCCGCGCACGCTGGAGAAATTGACGCCGCCGCGCTCGAAAAGCGCGCCTTCCTCGAGAACGCACGCCTTGCCGCCGCCGCCTTCGGCGCGTGTCCAGGCATCGGCGCGGAACCTGCCGCCGTCGAGCGTCTCGAGCGCCGCGACGATCGAGGCCTGCAGGCCGAGGAAAAAGTCGCTGACGGCGGCGAGGTTCACTTCTGCAGCGCGCGATGGCCGATGTCTTTGCGGTACTGCATGCCGTCGAAGCGGATGCGCTCGATCGCCGCGTAGGCGCGGCTGCGCGCCGAGCGCAGGTTGTCGCCGAGCGCGGTGACGCAGAGCACGCGCCCGCCGCTGGTGACGAGGTCCTTGCCTTGAACGCGGGTGCCGGCCTGGAATACGCGGCAATCGGCCGCGGGCGCGGGAATGCCCTCGATGCGATCGCCCGCGCGCGGCGCTTCGGGGTAGCCGTGCGCCGCGAGCACCACGCCGAGCGCCGCGCGCCGGTCCCATTCGGCCTCGGCGTCCCGCAGCCGGCCGTCGAGCGCGCGCTCCACCAGCTCGACGAGATCGGACTTCAGCCGCATGAGGATCGGCTGCGCCTCCGGGTCGCCGAGCCGGCAGTTGAATTCCAGCGTCCGCGGCGCGCCCGCGGCGTCGATCATCAGCCCCGCATAGAGAAAGCCGGTGTAGGGCGTGCCGTCCTGCGCCATGCCGGCGATCGCCGGCTGGATGATCTCGCGCATGACGCGAGCGTGCACCTTGGGCGTGACCACGGGCGCGGGCGAGTAGGCGCCCATGCCGCCGGTGTTGGGCCCGGCGTCGCCGTCGCGCAGGCGCTTGTGGTCCTGGCTGGTGGCGAGCGCGAGCGCATGCGCGCCGTCGGCCATGACGATGAAGCTCGCCTCCTCGCCCGCGAGGCACTCCTCGAGCACCAGCTTCCCGCCCAGCCTGTCGATCGCTTCGTGCGCCTGCGCCACCGACTGCGCCACCACCACGCCCTTGCCGGCGGCGAGGCCGTCGGCCTTCACCACGATCGGCGCGCCTGCCTTCGCCACGTAGGCCTTCGCCTGCGCGGCATCCTCGAACGTCGCGTGGCGCGCGGTGGGAATGCCATGGCGCATCATGAATTGCTTGGCGAAATCCTTGGAGGCCTCGAGCTGCGCGGCGGCGCGCGTCGGACCGAAGATGCGCAGTCCGGCCTGGCGAAACGCGTCCACCACGCCCGCGGCGAGCGGCGCCTCGGGGCCGACCACCGTGAGCTGGATGCCTTCCAGCTGCGCGAAGGCGACGAGCTCGTCGGCCGCCGCGAGCGGCACGTTCTCGGCGTCCGGCTCCGCCGCGGTGCCGCCGTTGCCCGGCGCCACGTAGACCTTCTGCACGCGCGGGCACTGCGCCAGCTTCCATGCGAGCGCATGCTCGCGGCCGCCGGCGCCGATGACCAGCAGCTTCATCAGTGACGGAAGTGCCTGATGCCGGTGAACACCATGGCGATGCCGCGCTCGTTCGCCGCCGCGATCACCTCGTCGTCGCGCACGCTGCCGCCGGGCTGGATCACGGCGACGGCGCCCGCCTTGGCGACGGCGTCCAGGCCGTCGCGAAACGGGAAGAACGCGTCCGACGCCGCCACCGAGCCCTTCAGCGCGAGGCCCGCGGCCTTCGCCTTGATCGCGGCGATGCGCGCGCTGTCCAGCCGGCTCATCTGGCCCGCGCCCACGCCCACCGTCATGCCGCCCCGGGCGAAGACGATGGCGTTGGACTTCACGAACTTCGCCACGCGCCAGGCGAACAGCAGGTCGGCGAGCTGCGCCTTGCCGGGCTGCTTTCTCGTCGCGACCTTCAGGTCCTTCGCCTGCAGCTCGTGCGTGTCGCTCGACTGCACGAGCAGGCCGCCGCCGACGCGCTTGAAGTCGCAGGCGTTCGCCTCGTGCGCGAGCGGCACCTCCAGCACGCGCAGGTTCGCCTTGCTTGCGAACGCCGCTCGCGCCGCGGCGTCGACGCGCGGCGCGAGGACGACCTCCGCGAATTGCCTGCCGATCGCGGCCGCGGCGGCCCCGTCGAGCACGCGGTTGAAGGCGAGGATGCCGCCGAACGCGGAGGCCGGATCGGTCCTGAACGCCTTGCGGTAGGCCTCGAGCGGCCCCTTGGCGATCGCCACGCCGCAGGGATTGGCGTGCTTGACGATGACGCACGCGGGCTCGGTGAAGCTCTTCACGCATTCCCAGGCGGCATCGGCGTCCGCGACGTTGTTGTAGGAGAGCTCCTTGCCCTGCAGCTGGCGGTAGCCGGCGATGCCGCCCGCGACCGGCTGCGCGTCGCGGTAGAACGCGGCGGCCTGGTGCGGGTTCTCGCCGTAGCGCATGTCCTGGAGCTTCTCGAACTGCAGGCAGAGCACGCGCGGGAAGGCGCCGCGCGCGCCCGCGGCATCGAGCGAGGAAAGATAGCTCGCGATGGCGCCGTCGTAGGCCGCCGTGTGCGCGAAGGCCTTGGTGGCGAGCGCAAAGCGCGTCGCCGCCGACACTTTCCCCGTCGCGCGCAGCTCATCGAGCACCTGCCGATAGTCCGCGGGATCCACGAGCACGGCCACGTCGGCGTGGTTCTTCGCCGCCGAGCGCAGCATCGCCGGGCCGCCGATGTCGATGTTCTCGATCGCGTCCTCCAGCCGGCAGTCGGGATCGGCGACCGTCGCCGCGAAGGGATACAGGTTGACGACGACGAGGTCGATCGGCGCGATGCCGTGCGCCTCCAGCGCCGCCATGTGCGCCGCGGCGTCGCGCCGCGCGAGGATGCCGCCGTGGATCTTCGGGTGCAGCGTCTTCACGCGCCCGTCGAGCATCTCGGCAAACCCGGTGTGCGCCGACACCTCGGTCGCCGCCACGCCTTCCTTCTGCAGCAGCCTCGCCGTGCCTCCGGTGGACAGGATCTCGATGCCCAAGGCCGCCAGCGCGCGCGCGAACTCCGCGATCCCCGACTTGTCCGAGACGCTGACCAGCGCCCGCTTGAGCTTGGTCACCCTTTGATGCGCAGCTGCTGCATCTTCTTGCGCAGCGTGTTGCGGTCGATGCCGAGCATGGCGGCGGCGCGCGACTGGTTGCCCTCGGCGCGACCGAGCACCACCTCGATCATCGGCTTCTCGACGTTCTTCAGCACCATGTCGTAGATGGCGGTCGGCCGTTCGCCGTCCATGTCCTTGAAGTAGCGCTCGAGCGAGCGCCTGACCGCGTCGCCGAGCTCGCTGCCGCGGCTCATGCGGCGAGCCTCGCGAAATAGTCGTTCACCGCCGCGCGCTGCGTCGCCGCCGCTTCCAGACGCACCACGGCCTGGCGGAAGCGCTCGCCCTCGGGGAGCGCGCGCGCGTACCAGCCCAGGTGCTTGCGCGCCACGCGCAGGCCCTGCGCCTCGCCGTAGAGCGCGTACAGGCCCTCGAGGTGCTCGCGCACCACGGCCTCGATCTCTGCGGTCGAAGGCGGCGCGAGCGCCTCGGCCGTGGCGAGGAAGTGCTCGATCTCGCGGAAGATCCAGGGACGGCCAAAGGCCGCGCGCCCGATCATCAGGCCGTCGGCGCCGGTGCGCCGCAGCACGTCGCGCGCCTCGGCCGGGGTGCCGATGTCGCCGTTGGCGATCACCGGCAGGCGCACGCTCGCCTTCACCTCGGCGATGGTGTCGTACTCCGCGTGCCCGGCGAAGCCGCAGGCGCGCGTGCGGCCGTGGACGGCGAGCAGCCGCACGCCGCACTCCTGGGCGATGCGCGCGACGCGCACGGCGTTGCGCCGCCCGGGCGCGGGCCCGGTGCGGATCTTCAGCGTCACCGGCACGTCGACCGCCGCGATCACCGCCTCGAGGATGCGCGCCACCAGCGCCTCGTTCTCCAGGAGCGCCGAACCGGCGTAGACGTTGCAGACCTTCTTCGCCGGGCAGCCCATGTTGATGTCGATGATCTGCGCCCCGCGCTCGACGTTGTCGCGCGCGGCCTGCGCCATCTGCGCCGGCTCGGCGCCGGCGATCTGCACCGAAACGGGGCCGGGCTCGCCGGCGTGGTCCACGCGCAGGAGCGACTGCCTCGAGCCGCGCAGCTCGGGGCGCGAGCTCACCATCTCGGAGATCGCGAGGCCGGCGCCGTAGCGCCGCGCGAGGATGCGGAACGGCCGGTCGGTCACGCCCGCCATCGGGGCAGCGAACAACGCATTGCGCAGGACGTGCGCGCCGAGCTGCATGGGAGGTTCAGGGTTCCGAGCGCGAAGGGAACGGCATTCTACAAATATTTCACGGCAGCGCGGAAGGCCCGAAGATCATGCGCCGCGCAAAAAAGCGCCGCGCCGCGGGCAGCAGGTCAAGGCTCGTGAGGACGGCGCCGCGCGCGGCGCGCGCGAGCGGATGCGCGCCGAGAAAGGCGTGCGCCAGGAGCTCGGTGACGCCGATCGTCGCCGCGGCGTCGAGGCGGCGCAGCGCCGCGAAGCGCGCCAGCACGCGCGCATCGCCCGCGTCCTCGGCGTCATACAGGGTCTGCGCCAGGTCCCAGGCGTCGCGCAGGCCCAGGTTCAGGCCCTGGCCGGCGACCGGATGCAGCGTCTGCGCGGCGTTGCCGATGTACACCTCGCGCCCCTCGACGCGCGAAGCGCGCACGCGTAGCGCAAGGGGCACCTGCGCGCGCTCGCGCACCGCGGTGAAGCGCCCGGCGCGCTCGCCGCAGGCCTCCTGCAGCCGCGCGAGGAACGCCGGCGGCGCGGCGCGCGCGAGCTCCGCGGCGCGCTCCGGGTGCGCGCCCCAGATGAGCGCCCACTCGCCGGCGAGCGGCAGCAGCGCGAGCGGCCCTTCGGCCGTGAAGCGCTCGAAGGCCACGTCCTGCGGCGCCGGCGCAGCGGCGATGCGCGCCACCACCGCATCGTGCCCGTAGCGGCGCTCGCGCGCGGCGGGCGCGGCGCCTTCCGCGTGCACGGTGCAGCGCGCCGGCGGCCCGTCCCCGGCGTGCAGCTCGACGCGAGCGCGCAAGGCCGCAAGCAGCTCGGCGTACTGCGTCACGTAGCCGAGCGCGGGAACGCCCGCGTCGGCCGCGTCCATGCGCGTGCGGCCGAAGGCGCCGGCTTGCGAGACGCGGATGGCGCGGATCGGCGTCGCCGGAAAATCGCCCCAGACGCCGGTGCGCTCGAGGATCAGCCGGCTGGCGTGCGAGAGCGCGATGGGGCGGAAGGCGACGCGCGCCGCGGGCTGCGGGTCGACGAGGCGCACGGCGTGGCGCGAGCCGCGCAGCGCGAGCGCCAGGGTGCAGCCGACCGGCCCCGCGCCGCGGACGAGGATGTCAGCGCCGGCCGTCACGGATCAGCGCCTCGATCTCGGCGAGCGCCTTCGGCGCCGCGGCGGTGAGCACCTCGCACGCACCCGCGGTGACCAGGACGTCGTCCTCGATGCGCACGCCGATGCCGCGCAGGCGCTCGGGCACGTCGTCCGCGGCGCGCACGTACAGGCCGGGCTCCACGGTGAGCGTCATTCCGGGCTCGAGCGCGCGCCAGGCGCCGGCGCGCTTGTAGTCGCCGGCGTCGTGCACGTCGAGGCCCAGCCAGTGCCCGGTGCGGTGCATGTAGAAGCGCTTGTAGGCCTCCTTCTCCAGCGCCTCGTCGAGGCTGCCCGCGAGCAGCTTCAGGTCGAGCATGCCCTGCGCCAGCACGCGCACCGCGGCGTCGTGCGGGGCGTTGAAGGCGCGGCCCGCGCGCACCTCGCCCAGCGCCGCGCGCTGCGCGGCGAGCACGATCTCGTATGCCTCGCGCTGCGCGCCGCTGAAGCGCCCGTTCACCGGGAAGGTGCGCGTGATGTCGGCGGCGTAGCCCTCGAGCTCGCAGCCGGCGTCGATCAGCAGGAGCATCCCGTCGTCGAGCCGCGCGTCGTTCTGCACGTAGTGCAGCACGCAGGCGTTGGCGCCGCCGGCGACGATCGGCGAATAGGCGGGGAACTGCGCGCCGCTCGCCCGGAACTCGTGCAGCAGCTCGGCCTCGATCTCGTACTCGCGGCGCCCGGGGCGCGCGGCGAGCATCGCGCGCCGATGCGCCGCCGCCGAGATCGCCGCCGCGCGACGCATCAGGGCGAGCTCGTGCGCGTCCTTCAGCAGGCGCATTTCGTCGAGCGGCGCGCGCACGTCGTGCAGCGCCTGCGGCGCGGCGACGCCGGCACGCGCGTTGGCGCGCACCGCGTTCAGCCAGCGCATGGCGCGCGCGTCCCACTCGGCATCGGCGCCGACCGGATACCACAGCGCGGCGCGATCGGCGATGAGCGCCGGCAGCGCCTCGTCCAGCGCGCCGATCGGGTGCGCCGCGTCGAAGCCGAAGCGCTCGCGCGCGCCCTCGGGCCCGTGCCGGAACCCGTCCCAGGTCTCGCGCTCCGGATTCTTCTCGCGGCAGTACAGCAGGGCGCGCGGTTCGGCGCCGCCGACCAGCACCAGCACTGCCTCGGGCTCCTGGAAGCCGGTGAGGTAGTAGAAGTAGCTGTCGTAGCGGTACGGATAGTGCGAATCGCGGTTGCGCGCGCGCTCGGGCGCGGTGGGGATCACCGCGACGCCCTCGCCGATGACGGCGGCAAGCCGGCGCCGGCGCTCGGCGTGCACCGCGAAATCCGGTCCCGGATCGTCGGCTTTCATGTCCTCTCTTTCGCCCCGGCGAGCAGCGCCTCGAGCTCGGCCAGGCGTTCCGCCGTGCCGACGTCGCGCCACAGGCCCGCGTGCAGCTCGCCCGAGAGCCGCCCGCCGTCCGCCGCCGCGCGCAACAGCGGCGCGAGCTGCGCGCGCTCGCCCGCGCGCACCGGCGCGACCAGCGCCGGGTCGACGAGCGCGATGCCGGTGTAAGTGTAGCGCGGCGCGGCGGCGTTCCCGACCCGGCCGTCGGCAAGCGAGAAATCGCCCGCGACGTGGTGCGGCGGATTGGGCGCGAGCACCAGGTGCGCGAGATGCGGGCCCAGGGCGCGGCGGCGAAGCATCGCGAGGTCGAAATCGCAGGCCACGTCGGAGTTGACGAGGGCGAAGGGCGCCGGGCCGAGGAGCGCGCGCGCCTGGGCGATGCCGCCCGCGGACTCGAGCGGCTGCGGCTCGCGCGAATAGGACAGGGCGAGGCCGAACGCGCTGCCGTCGCCCAGGCGCGCTTCGATGCGCTCACCCAGCCAGCTGACGTTGATCACCACCTCGCGGAACCCGGCGCGCGCGAGCCGCTCGAGCTGCCAGACGATGAGCGGCTTGCCGCCCGCCTCGACCAGCGCCTTGGGGACCTGGTCGGTCAGGGGCCGCAGGCGCAGGCCCAGGCCCGCGGCGAGCACCATCGCCTTCATGCGTGCAGCTCGTCCAGGAGCCGCGCGAGCGGCGCGAGCGCGCCGTGGCGCCCGGCCGCGGCGCGCGCGTAGCCGAGAAAGCGCGGCGTGTCGGCGAGATACTTCGGCTTGCCGTCGCGGTAGGTCAGGCGCGCGAAGATGCCCAGCACCTTGAGGTGGCGCTGCAGGCCCATCCACTCCTGGGCGCGCCGGAACTCGGCGAAATCCGCCGCCACCGGCAGGCGCGCGTGCTTCGCGTCCTCCCAGTAGCGCGCCGACCAGTCGAGCACGCGCGCCTCGTCCCAGCTGACGAACGCGTCGCGCGTGAGCGAGGCGATGTCGTAGGTCACCGGTCCGATGACCGCGTCCTGGAAATCGAGCACGCCGGGATTGGGCTCGCAGCGCATGAGGTTGCGCGGCATGTAGTCGCGGTGCACGTACACCTGCGGCTGCGCCAGCGCGCTCGCCACGAGCGCCGCGCACAGGCCGTCCCACGACGCGCGCTGCGCCGCGCTGAGCGCCCGGCCGAGGTGGCGCCCGACGTACCAGTGGGGGAAGAGCGCGAGCTCGCTGCGCAGGAGCGCCTCGTCGTAGGGCGGGAGCATCCCGGCGCGCGTCGCCCGCTGCCACTTGACGAGCGCGGCGATCGCGTCGCGCATGAGGAGGTCGGCGGTGTCGTCGTTCAGCGCGTCGAGGTAGGTGACGGTGCCAAGGTCGGTGAGCAGCAGGAAGCCCTGCCCGAGGTCCTGCGCGTGCACGGCGGGGGCGTTCACGCCCGCGGCGCGCAGCAGCTGCGCCACGCGCGCGAACGCGGCGCTGTCCTCGTGCTCGGGCGGCGCGTCCATGGCGACGAAGCTGCGGCCGTCGGCGCGCGTGACGCGGAAATAGCGGCGGAAACTGGCGTCCGCGGACGCGGGCGCGATGCGGAACTCCGGGCCGCCGAGCGGCCCGGCGAGCCAGCGCCTGAGCGCAGCGAGCCTTTGATCCACGGGTTGCGTTGCGCCTGGCGCGGAATTGTGCGATTTTACACGTACACATGCAGCGTTTCCCAGCGCGCCCGCTGGCCCTCCGAGTCGCCGGCGGCGTTGCGCTGCTCTTCGCGCTCGCCGCGGCGGCGCAGACCGACGCGCCGAAAGAGCCGGCGACCATCGACGCGCAGTCCATCGAGGGCATCTCGGGCCTGGAAGTGACTGCGCGCGGCGGCGTCGAGTTCCGCCAGGGCGAGTTCGCGGTGTACGCCGAGTACCTCAAGTTCAACCGCGAGTTCGGCCGCCTCGAGGCCGAGGGCGGCGTGCGCGTCGTGCAGGGCGCCGACCGCTTCGTCGGCTCGCGCCTGCGCTACGACACGACCGACGACACCGGCGTGATGGAGGAGCCCACGTTCATCATGCGGCGCAAGCACACCGCGCGCGGCGGCGCCGAGCGCATCGAGTTCCTGGCCCGCGGCCGCTATCTCCTGAGCGGCGCGCATTTCACCACCTGCGAGCCGGGCAACGACGACTGGCGGATCGAGGCGCGCGAGATTGAGCTCGACTTCACGGAGGACGTGGGCGTGGCGCGCGGCGCGCGCCTGCGGTTCTTCGACACCACGATTCTCGGCACGCCGTACTTCAGCTTCCCGCTGGAGGACCGGCGCAAGAGCGGCCTGCTGCCGCCGCACTATGCGCAGACCTCGCTGCGCGGGGGCGAGCTCATGCTGCCGTTCTACTGGAACATCGCGCCGGAGCAGGACGCGACCGTCACGCCGACGTTCATGTCGAAGCGCGGCGAGCAGCTGAAGACCCATTACCGCTATCTCGGCCGGCGCTTCAGCGGCGAGGCGCGCCTCGAGTACCTGCCCGAGGACAAGCTGCTCGGGCGCTCGCGCACCGGCTACTCGCTGCAGCACGAGCACCGCTTCACGTCGGCGCTCACCGCCAAGGTGGACCTGAACCATGTGTCCGACGACGGCTATTTCGTCGACCTGTACACCGACGTGCGCCAGGTCTCCACCGGCAACTTGCAGCGCGACGGCTACCTGCAGTACGCGCGCGACATCAGCGGCACCGGCATCCGGCTGCAGGGGCGGGTGCAGCGCTTCCAGACGCTGCAGGACCCGCTCGCGCCGATCGTGCCGCCCTACCACCGCGTGCCGCAGATCAACCTGGAGGTCACGCGCAACGACATGGGCGGGCTGCTCGATGCCGCGCTGCCCGTCGAGTACGCGCGCTTCACCCACCCGACGCTGGTCGTAGGCGAAAGGGCCACCTTGAATCCGGTGCTGAGCGCGCCGCTCACCGCCCCGGGGTACTTCCTCACGCCCAGGCTCGGCGCGCGCCATGCGCGCTACTCGCTCAGCCGCACGGCGGCGGGCCAGCCCGAGCACCAGACGCTCAGCGTTCCCTGGCTCAGCCTGGACGGCGGGCTGGTGTTCGAGCGCGGCGCCGGCTGGTTCGGCGAGGGGCTGTCGCAGACGCTCGAGCCGCGCCTGTTCTACGTGTACGCGCCCTACCGCGACCAGTCGCAGCTGCCGCTGTTCGACACGGCGCCGGCGGACTTCAACTACGCGCAGCTCTTTTCCGAGAACCGCTTCGTCGGCGGCGACCGCTTCGGCGACGCCAACCAGATCACCTGGGCGCTCACCTCGCGCCTGCTGAACGAGCGCGGCGAGGAGCGCCTGCGCGCCACGGTCGGGCAGCGCTATTACTTCGAGGACGAGCGCGTCGGCCTGACCTCGTCGTCGGTGACGCGCACCTCGACCGAGTCGGACTGGCTGGCCTCGGCCGGCGGGCGCCTGGGGCCCTGGAGCTTCGACGGCACCATGCAGTACAACCCGCGCGATTCGCGCACCGAGCGCTACGGCCTGCAGCTGCGCTACGCGCCGGAGATCGCCAAGGTGCTCAACTTCAGCTACCGCTTCAACCGCGCCACGCTGCGCCAGTGGGATCTTTCCGCGCAGTGGCCGGTCCAAGGTGGCTGGTATGCGATCGGACGCTACAATTACTCGCTGCTCGACCGGCGCGTGCTGGAGGCGCTGGGCGGCATCGAGTACAACGGCGGCTGCTGGGTGTTCCGCGCGGTGGCGCAGCGCGTGCAGGCGGCCACCGACGTGACCTCGAAGGCGATCCTGTTCCAGCTCGAATTCAACGGCCTCGGCCAGATCGGCTCCAACGAAACCGTGTCCCTCTTCCGCCGCAGCGTCCCGGGCTACTCGGTGACCAACCCGCGCGACCAGACGCTGGTGCCGCCGAGCCTGCAGCCGCAGCTGCCCTTCCAGCAGGCGTACTGAATGGCGCGGCGCGCGGCCTGCCTGCTGCTCGTGCTCGCGGCGCTGCCGGCCGCGGCGCGCGATGCGGTGCTCGTCGACCGCGTGGTCGCCGTGGTCAACAAGGACGTGATCACGCTGACCGAGCTCGCCCAGCGCACCGAGAGCGCCGCGGCCGAGCTGCGGCGCCAGCGCATCGCGGCGCCGGAGCGCGCGGTGCTCGAGCGCCAGGTGCTGCAGCGCCTGGTGCTGGACAAGGCGCAACTGCAGCTCGCCGAGAGCACCGGGATGCGCGTCGACGAGCTGCAGCTCGACCGCGCGGTGCAGCGCATCGCGCAGAACAACGGCCTCGCGCTGGCGGACTTCCGCCGCGCGCTCGAGCGCGACGGCGTCGACTTCGAGGTCTTCCGCGCCGAGCTGCGCCAGCAGATCCTGCTCTCGCGCCTGCGCGAGCGCGAGGTGGACGACCGCGTGCAGGTGAGCGAGACGGAGCTCGACGCCTACCTCGACGGGCACAAGGCGAGCCTGGCGAGCGCCGTCGAGTACGACGTGGCGCACATCCTGGTGCGCGTGCCGGAGCAGGCGCGACCCGAGCAGGTGGAGCAGGCGCGCGCGCGCGCCGCGCGCGCGCGCGACGAGGCGCGCGCGGGCGCCGATTTCGCGCGCCTCGCGGCAAGCGCGTCGGACGCCGGCGACGCGCTGCAGGGTGGCGCGCTCGGCTGGCGCGCGCCGGGCAGGCTGCCGGAGCTGTTCGCCGAGGCGCTGCGCGACATGCAGCCGGGCGCGGTGAGCGAGCTGCTGCGCAGCCCGGCGGGCTTTCACGTGGTGAAGCTGCTCGGCCGGCGTGGCGCCGGCGACGCGGCGCCGGTCACGCAGACGCGCGCGCGCCATATCCTCGTCAAGTCGAACGAGGTCGTCTCCGAGGAGGACGCGCGCCGGCGCCTGCTGGGCCTGCGCGAGCGCATCGTCGCGGGGGCCGATTTCGCCGAGATGGCGCGCTTGAACTCCGAGGACGGCACCGCGGCGCGCGGCGGCGCGCTCGGCTGGGTCTATCCGGGCGACACGGTGCCCGAGTTCGAGCGCGCGATGAACGCGCTCGCGCCCGACGAGCTCAGCCAGCCGGTGCGCACGCCGTTCGGCTTTCACCTGATCGAGGTCCTGGAACGGCGCGCCGGCGACGTCAGCGCGGAGCGCGAGCGCCAGCTGGCGCGACTGGCGCTGCGCGAGCGCAAGGCCGACGAGGCCTACCAGGACTGGCTGCGCCAGCTCCGGGACCGTACCTACGTCGAGCTGCGGCTCGAAGAGCGCTGAGCGTGGCGCGAATCGCCCTCACCTCGGGCGAGCCGGCGGGCATCGGCCCCGAGCTGTGCGTGGCGGCGGCACGCGCGTTCCGCGGCGCGACGCTGCGGGTGATCGGCGACCGCGGCCTCCTGCAAGGCTGCCCGCACGTCGAGCACGTGCCGCTCGCGGTGCCGCGAAAGGCGGGCAGGCTCGACCCGCGCAATGCCGGCTACGTCCTGCAGGTGCTGGACCGGGCGATCCGCGGCTGCCTGTCCGGGGAGTTCGACGCCATGGTCACGGCGCCCGTGCACAAGGGCGTGCTCAACGACGCCGGCATCGCGTTCACCGGGCACACCGAGTATCTCGCGGCGAAGGCGCGCGCGCCGCACGTGGTGATGATGCTGGTGGGCGGCGGGCTGCGCGTGGCGCTCGCCACCACCCATCTGCCGCTCGCCGAAGTGCCGCGCGCGATCACGCGCCGCGGGCTGGTGGCGACGCTGCGCGTGCTGCATGCGGATCTGCGCAAGCGCTTCGGCATCCGGCGCCCGCGCATCCTAGTCGCGGGGCTCAATCCGCACAGCGGCGAATCGGGACACCTCGGCACCGAGGAGCAGGAGACGATCGCGCCCGCCATCGCGCAAGCGCGCCGGCTCGGCATCGCTGCGCAGGGCCCCATTCCCGCTGATACGCTGTTCGTGCCGGCGCGCCTGAAACGCGCCGATTGCGCGCTCGCCCTGTATCACGACCAGGGCCTGCCGGTGCTGAAGTACGCGAGCTTCGGCCGCGGCGTCAACGTGACGCTCGGCCTGCCGTTCGTGCGCACCTCGGTCGACCATGGCACCGCGCTCGACATCGCGGGCAAGGGCCGCGCCGACCCGGGCAGTCTGCTCGAGGCGCTCAAGCTTGCGCGCAAGCTCGCATCGCCGCGGTAGGGTGGGCCAGCGGCCCGCCCTACGGTCCGCGGATCGCCACCGTCCGCGCAAGCGCTTCGGCCAGCACTTCCTGCGCGATCCCGGGGTGGTGCGTCGCATCGTCGAGGCCATCGTGCCGGCGGCGGACGATTTCATCGTCGAGATCGGCCCCGGGGAGGGCGTGCTCACGCGGCCGCTCGCGCAGCGCGCCGGACGCCTGGAGGCGATCGAGATCGACCGCGACCTCGCTGCCGCGCTGGCGGCGCAGGGCATCCGGGTGCACGTTGCCGATGCGCTCGATTTCGACTTCGGCCAGCTGCCGCCGGGGGCACGCATCGTCGGCAACCTGCCCTACAACATTTCCACGCCGCTCCTGTTCCATCTCGCCCGCTTCGCGGAGCGGCTGCGCGACCTGCACTTCATGCTGCAGCGGGAAGTCGTGGAGCGCATGGTGGCCCGGCCTTCGACGCCGGCCTACGGTCGGCTTTCGGTGATGCTGCAGGCGCGCTTTCGCATGGCGAAGCTGTTTCGCGTCGCGGCGGGCGCGTTTCGGCCGCCGCCGCGGGTCGAATCGGCCGTCGTGCGGCTGGTGCCGCTCGCCGAGCCCCTGGACCGGGAGGCGCCACGCTTCGCCGAGGTCGTGCGCCGGGCGTTCAGCGCCCGGCGCAAGACACTGCGCAACGCGCTCGCCCTGCCGGCGCAGGAACTCGAGGCGCTCGGCATCGACCCCGGGCTGCGGCCGGAGAACCTGTCCCCGGCCGACTACGTGCGGATTGCGCGGCGCACCATTTCGCAGCCGGGTTGAGGAGCGGGAAGTGCGCCGAGTACAATCGGCAGGCACATTCAGAGGAGGAGGCGAAAAGATGAAAGCGGGACACGTAGCACTGCTGCTCGCGGCGGCCGCACTCGCGGGTTGCCAGTCCATGACCTCCAGCGGGCCGCTGCTCGCCTCGGCCGGCCTCGCGCCGACCAAGGGCAACAAGACCGTCGGCGAGGTTACCTTCGAGCAGGCCGGCAGCAAGGTGCGCGTCACCGCGCAGGTCATCAACCTCAAGCCCAACCAGGAGCACGGCTTTCACATCCACGAGGTGGGCGATTGCAGCTCGGGGGACGGCATGAGCGCGAAGGGCCACTTCAACCCATTCGGCAAGCCGCACGGACACCATGGTTCGAGCGAGCGTCACGCCGGCGACCTGCCCAGCCTCAAATCCGACGCCAAGGGCAGGGCCAGGCTCAGCGTCGAGCTCGACGTCATCACCTTGACGCCGGGGCCGGCGAGCATCATCGGCCGCGGCGTGATCGTGCACGCCGATCCGGACGACTACCGGACGCAGCCCACCGGCAACGCCGGCGCGCGCCTCGCCTGCGGAGTGATCAAGGCGAACTGAGCGGTTTTCGGGGACTGAAACGAAAAGGGCGCCGGCAGGCGCCCTTTTCGCTTCCAGCGGTGAACTCAGGTTTGAACGCTCTGCCGGGCGAGCGCCAGCCACTCCCTCTGCGCGTCGCGATAGTAGCCCGGCATGCGCTCGGCATTGCGCAGCATGTGCTGGAACACGTTGCGCGCCTGCTCGGCGCGGCCGGTGCGGGCGAGCAGCGCGCCGTAGCGCCAGCGGCCTTCTTCCCCCGGGTAGGTGTCGGCGAGAACCCCGTACTCGGCCAGGGCGTCCTCCACCCGGCCCATTTCTTCCATGCTCCGCGCGAGCACGAGGCGGACGTCGTTGACGCGGAACGCGGGATGGGACTGCCGGAGCTTGCGCGCCAGGGTTGCCGCCTCCTCGAAGGACCGCGCGTGCAGCAACGCGCTCGCGAGCCCGCGACGGATATCGGGGTCGTCCCCGTGGATGCCCGTCAGGCAGCTCCGGTACAGCGCCGCCGCCTCCGCGTGCATGCCCCGGGCGCCGCACTCACGCGCCAGCGCGACACGGTTGTCGACGCTGCCGCAGGCTTGCACGTCGGCCACGCGCGCGCGCAGGTCCTTCCCGGGATCGAACGCCTTGACGATCGATCGCACGGCTTTCTCGGCACTGCGGCTCTCGCGCGAGGTGGGAAACACCTCGACGAAGTAATACAGGACGCAGCCGATAACCGGGAAGGCCATGATGATGAACAGCCACCAGTACGGCCGCCCCGTCCTCAGGGCGTGATAAGCGAAGCAAAGCTGGATCAGCAGGACCACCGCGCCGATGACCGGCATCGCGCACCTCCGAGTACCGCGATTCGCGTACGGCGTCGATTAGACACCAGCGCCGGGGCCGGTGGCATGCGACCCACGCGTCAAAGGAGGTAAAACAGGAAACTCGTCACACCGCGGCCGCCCTGGGGGCGACCGCTGGGCCCTACGACCGCCCCTTGCGCTCGATGAACTCGATCTTGTAGCCGTCGGGGTCCTCGACGAAGGCGATCACGGTGGTGCCGCCCTTCACCGGGCCCGCTTCGCGCGTCACCTTGCCGCCCTTGGCGCGCACCGCCTCGCAGGTCTTCGCCGCGTCGTCGACCTCGAGCGCCACG
>CAZAEG010000386.1:0-2586 GCA_964484035.1 uncultured Enterobacteriaceae bacterium
AGCATCTCCTCGGTGACCTGCACGCCGACGTCGGGCTTGAACTGGTCGTCGCCGAAGATCACCTCGACCGGAACGCCCCCCATCTTGTTGCCGAGGTGGTCCATCGCCAGCTCGACCGAGTCCTTCATGTGCTTGCCGATGATGCCGGCCGGGCCGGTGAGGGTGGTGATGAAGCCGATCTTGATCTTCTGCTGGGCGGCGGCGAGCGGCGCGATCACGAGCGACGCTGCGGCGAAGGCTGCGGCCAGCATGCGGACAGGGGTGCGCATGGTCGTTCTCCTCCGATTTATGAGCGCGTCCAGTCTAGCAAGGCGGGCGGCGCGGTGTCTAGGCGGTGGCAAGCCGCTAGACTTGAGCCATGTTAAGACTTTCGGGTGTCAGCAAGCGTTTCGGCGGCCGCACCGTGCTGAACGCCGTATCCATGGAGGTCGCCCCCGGCGAGCAGGTCGCCGTGCTCGGCGAGTCGGGCATCGGCAAGTCGACGCTGCTCAACGTCATCGCCGGCCTCGAGCCCGTGGACTCGGGCTCGATCGCCTACGACGGCTTCGAGATGGCGGCCCTGTCCGACGACGCCGCCACACGGGTGCGGCGCGAGCATTTCGGCTTCGTGTTCCAGGCCTTCCACCTCCTGCCCTATCTCACGGCCGAGCAGAACGTGGGCCTGCCGCTCGTGCTGCGCGGCGCCGACCCGGCGGAGATCCGGCGCCGTGCCCGCGCGCTGATCGGCGCGGTGGGCCTCAGCGGGCGCGAAGGCGCGATGCCGCGCGAGCTCTCGGGGGGCGAATTGCAGCGCATCGCGATCGCGCGGGCGCTGGTCGGCGAGCCGAAGCTGGTGCTGGCCGACGAGCCCACCGGCAACCTCGACCCCGACAACGCGCGCCAGGTGCTGGAAGTCCTGCGCGGCCAGGTCAAGCGCCATGGCGCGGCGGGCATTCTCGTCACGCACTCGGAAGCCGCCGCCGCGACCTGCGACCGGCGCTATCGCCTCGACGCCGACGGCCTGCAGGCACTTTAAATGGTGACAGTCACCATTTAAACAGCTTGCGGGCGGGGTAGAGGAGGGCCTTGCCGCCGAGCGCCTCCTCGATGCGCAGGCCCTCGTTCCACTTCGCCATGCGCTCGGAGCGCGCGAAGCTGCCCACCTTGAGCTGCGGCACGCCCCAGCCGACGGCGAGGTGCACGATGCTTACATCCTCGGTCTCGCCCGAGCGCGCGGAGACCACGGCGCGCATGCCTTTGTCCTTCGCCGCGCTCCAGCAGGCGAGCGTCTCGGTGACCGTGCCGACCTGGTTGGGCTTGAGCAGCACGGTGTTGGCGAGCCCGGCGTCGAGCTTCGCCGCGCGGGTCACGAACAGGTCGTCGCCCACGATCTGCACGCGCGCGCCCGCGGCGCGCGTGAACGCACGCATCGCGTCGTGGTCGTCCTCGGCGAACGGATCCTCGATCGAGACGATGGGGTAGGCGTCCAGCCAGCGCAGCAGCATGGCGTGCATCTGCTCGGCGGTGAGCGAGCGGTTCTCGAGCGCGAGGTGGTAGCGCCCGCCGCGGTGAAACTGCGTCGCCGCCACGTCGAGGGCGATGGCGACGTCGGTGCCGGGCTCGAAACCGGCGTCGCTGATCGCCCCGACCAGCTCGGCCAGGCCCTCCTCGTTCGAGCGGAAGCTCGGCCACCAGCCGCCTTCGTCGGCCACGCCCTGCTGCGCGCCCTTGTTCGCCAGGCGCGCGCCCGCGGCGCGATACACCTCGGCGATCCAATCCAGGCTCTCGGCGAAGCTGCCCGCGCCGATGCAGATGACGAGGTAGTCCTGGATGTCGACGCGACCGCGCGCGTGCACGCCGCCGCCGTAGATCTGCACCTGCGGCACCGGCATGGCGACGCGGCGCTCGCCGGCCAGGTGGCGCCACAGCGGCCGCTTCGCCGCCGCCGCCGACGCCTGCAGGCAGGCGAGCGACACCGCGACGATGGCGTTGGCCCCGAAGCGCGACTTGTCCGGCGTGCCGTCCAGCGCGATGAGCTTCGCGTCAACCGCGTCCTGGAAGCGCGCGTCCACCCCGAGCAGCGCGGCGCGTATCGGGCCGTTGACATTGCGCACCGCCACGTCTGCCGGCAGCGCCTTCGCTTCCCCCGCGCCCGTGGAGGCGCCGGCGGGGGCAATGGCGCGTCCGCGACCTCCTTTCAGGATCACCTCGGCCTCCACGGTCGCGCGGCCGCGCGAGTCCCACACGC
Organism: uncultured Enterobacteriaceae bacterium; assembly: GCA_964484035.1. Taxonomy (GTDB): domain Bacteria; phylum Pseudomonadota; class Gammaproteobacteria; order Burkholderiales; family SG8-39; genus JAABQT01. The sequence continues at coordinate 2,228 of CAZAEG010000386.1, forward strand.
GCCGTGCGTGGACGTCTACGATCCGTGCCATGCGCTGCGCACTTCGGCGAGCGTGGCGGGAGGCGAGATGAGCAGCGCGCGCGCGACCGAGCGCACGCGCGCCTTCTGCGCCTCCCCGGTCACGTACTCCACCGGCGACTTACCGTCGATCCGTGCCAGGAGCAAGCCGGGCAGCAGGCTTGCCGCGCGCCCCTCCAGCCCCGCGGCGCCGTGGACCAACAGGTAGCCGGCGGCAAGCGCGTCGTAGCACGCCATGAAGCGATCCGACGCGCCCGGCACCCACAGGCACTTCAGCAGCAGGTGGTTCAGGCAGAAGGCGAGGTCGAATGCCGGATCGCCGTACCAGGCGCATTCCGCGT
>CAZAEG010000387.1:0-7527 GCA_964484035.1 uncultured Enterobacteriaceae bacterium
GGTCATGTTCCGCCACGTGCTGCAGAACGCCATGATCCCGATCCTCACCGGCGTGGTGGTGGTGATCCCGCTGCTGTTCATGGGCAGCCTGATCACCGAGTCGTTCTTCGGCATCCCGGGCCTGGGCAGCTACACCATCGACGCCATCCAGGCGCAGGACTTCGCCGTGGTGCGCGCCATGGTGTTCATCGGCTCCGTGCTCTACATCGTCGGGCTGCTGCTCACCGACATCTCGTACACGATCGTCGATCCGCGCGTGCGCCTCAACTGACATGCCGGTCGTCCTGCCCACCGATGCGCTGATCTGGCTCCTCGTGCTCGCGGCAGCCGCCTTCGCGTGGTACAGCAGCCGCCGCGCGCACCTCGCCGCGCCCTGGGAGCGCGTATTCCGCAGCCGCATCGCGGTGGCCTCCGCGATCGTCCTGTCGTGCTACCTCCTCGTCGGGCTGCTCGACTCGCTGCACTACCGCCCGGCGCTGCCGGCCAAGGACCCGGACGCGCCCGCGGCCTACGCGGTGGAAGTGCGCTCGGTGCTCGACCGGGTGCTCGCGCCGCTGCGCACGCGGCTGGAGAAGACTTATTCCGCGCCGCTCGCCACGCGCCTCTACCAGAAGGAGCAGGTGGAGCGGCCCGACGGCACGCTGGCGCGCGAGTTCCCGCGCCTTGCGCACGGCGGCGCGCACCTGGAAGACGAGGGCGATCGGGGCGCGGACCTGGCCTTGCGCATCGGCGCGGGGCTGGCAGGGGCAGCGCTCCTGTGGGGGCTCGCCGTCCTCGCGGGCCGCGCGACGCTTGCCCGGCGCTGGCCCGAGGTGCCCTGGGGCGCGGCCGCCGCCGCGCTCGGCGCGATCCTCGCGCTCGCCGGCCCGGTGGTGGCCCTCGCCGAGGGCTACCACGTCTTCGGCACCGATCGCGTCGGCGCGGACGTGCTCTACCAGGCGCTGAAGAGCATCCGCACCAGCCTGGTCATCGGCACGCTCACCACGCTCGTCCTGCTGCCGCTCGGCATTGCCGCGGGCATCGCCGCCGGCTACTTCCGCGGCCGGGTCGACGACGCCATCCAGTACGTCTACACGACGCTCAATTCGATCCCGGGCGTGCTGCTCATCGCCGCCTCGGTGCTGATGGTGCAGGTGTACGTCGACACCCACCCCGAGCTCTTCCCCACCTCGGCGCAGCGCGCGGACTTTCGCCTGCTCGCGCTGTGCGCGATCCTCGGCATGCTGGGCTGGACCGGGCTCGCGCGCCTGCTGCGCGGCGAGGCGCTCAAGCTCGCCGAGCTCGAGTACATCCAGGCCGCGCACGCCTTCGGCGTGTCGCACGCGCGCATCCTCGCGCGCCACATCCTGCCCAACGTCGCGCACATCGTCATCATCTCGCTGGTGCTGGACTTCTCCGGGTTCGTGCTGGCCGAAGCGGTGCTGTCCTACGTCGGCGTCGGCGTCGACCCCTCGACCACCAGCTTCGGCACCATGATCAACGCCGCGCGCCTGGAGATGGCGCGCGAGCCAATGGTGTGGTGGTCGCTGGCGGCGGCCTTCTGCTTCATGTTCGCGCTGGTGCTGGCGGCGAACCTGTTCGCCGACGCGGTGCGCGACGGCTTCGACCCGCGGGTGCGCGTATGAGCGCGGCACTCGAGCTGAAGGGCCTGCGCACGGTGCTCGATACGCCGGAAGGCGCTCTGGTTGCCGTGGACGGCGTCGACCTCGAGATCGCCAAGGGCGAATGCTTCGCGCTGGTGGGGGAATCGGGCTGCGGCAAGTCGATGACCGCGCTGTCCATCCTGCGGCTGCTGCCGGAGGTCGGCCGCATCGAGGCGGGCAGCGTGCGCCTGGGCAGCATCGACCTGCTCGCCTTGCCGGAGGCCGCGATGCGCGCGGTGCGCGGTCGTCGCGCGGCGATGATCTTCCAGGAGCCCTCGACGGCGCTCAATCCCGTGCTCACGGTGGGGCGGCAGGTATCGGAGGTGATCGAGCGCCACACGGACCTGCGCGGCGCGGCCGTGCGCCGCAGGACGCTCGAGCTGCTGCAGGCCGTGGGCATCCCGGAAGCCGGGCGGCGCATGGGCGAGTACGCGTTCCAGCTCTCGGGGGGCTTGCGCCAGCGCGCGATGATCGCGGGCGCGCTCGCGGTGGATCCCGAGGTGCTGATCGCCGACGAGCCGACCACCGCGCTCGACGTCACCCTCCAGGCGCAGATCCTCGAGCTGCTCGCGAAGCTGCAGCGCGAGCGGGGCATGGCGCTGCTGCTCATCACGCACGACTTGGGCATCGTGGCGCAGATGGCCGATCGCGTGGCGGTGATGTACGCGGGCGAGATCGTCGAGGTCGCGCCGCGCGCGGCCTTCTTCCGCGCGCCGCAGCACCCGTATTCGCAGAAGCTGTTCGCCGCGCTGCCGAGCGCCACGCAGCGCGCGGGTCCCCTGGCGCAGATCCCCGGACAGGTGCCACCGCTCACCAGCGCCTTCACCGGCTGCCGCTTCGCGGAGCGCTGCGAGCAAGTCTTCGATCGCTGCCGGCGCGAGCCGCCGCGGCTGCTCGCGCTGGACGGCGGCCACCGGGTGCGCTGCCATCTGCGCGAGGGCGGGCGTGCAGCGCCACGCACGGTTGTTGCCGCCGTGCCGGATACCCGGATCGCCGCGCCCGCGCGCCCGCTCCTCGAGGTGCGGGACCTGAAGGTGCACTTCCCGATCCGGCGCGGCATCTTCCGGCGTACCGTGGGCCACGTGAAGGCGGTGGACGGCGTGTCGCTCGCGGTGGGCGAGGGGCGCACGCTCGCGCTGGTGGGCGAATCGGGCTCGGGCAAGACCACCGTAGGCAAGGCGATCCTGCAGCTTGTTCGCCCAACGGCGGGGAGCGTGCGCTACGCGGGCGCGGAGCTGACCGGGCTCGGGCGCGCCGCGCTGCAGCCGCATCGCGCGCGCATGCAGATCGTGTTCCAGGATCCCTACGCCTCGCTCAACCCGCGCATGCGCGTCGCCGACATCCTCGCCGAGGGCATGCGGGCCCTGGGCGTGGGCGCGAGCGAGGCCGAGCGCTGGAAGCGCATCGACGCGCTCCTCGACCAGGTCGGGCTGCCCGCCGCCGCGAAGGGCCGCTACGCGCACGAGTTCTCCGGCGGGCAGCGCCAGCGGATCGCCATCGCGCGCGCGCTCGCCGTCGAGCCGCGGCTGATCGTCTGCGACGAGCCGACCAGTGCGCTCGACGTCTCGGTGCAGGCGCAGATCCTCAACCTGCTGCGCGATCTGCAGGAGCGGCTCGGGCTCGCTTACCTGTTCATCACGCACAACCTCGCGGTGGTCGAGTACCTCGCACACGAGGTGGCGGTGATGACCGAGGGCAGGATCGTCGAGCAGGGCACGGCGGCGCAGGTGCTGCGCACGCCGCGGCACGCGTACACGAAGGCGCTGCTCGAGGCAGTGCCGAAGGTCGACTAGAAGAGGGTGAGGCGCTGCCCGGCCGTGATGTGGCTGCCGATCCGGTTCCAGCGCTGCAGGTCCTTCAGCGCGATGCCATAGCGCCGCGCGATGCTCCACGCCGTCTCGCCGCGGCGCACCACGTGGGTGCGGCCTCCGCTCGGGATGGGCGGGGCGTACATGATGGGCAGCCGTGCGAAAGCCTCGCCGCCCTCAATAGGCACGACGAGCAGGTTGGGCACGCGCCGCGAGCGCGGATGGATGCCGTTCACCTCGCGCAGCTGGCCGAGCGTGAGGCCGTGCTTGCGCGCGATCGACTCCAGCGTGTCGCCGTGCCTGGGCTTGTAGGTCTTCCAGGAGACGAGCTCGCGATCCTCGAGCTTCTCCAGATTGTCGTGGAAGGTCTCCACCTTGTCGGCGGGCAGCACGATGCGCGCGGCCACCGCCGTGCGGATCACCGGCCGGCTGAAGCCGGGGTTGAGGGCCACGAACTCCTCGAGCGGCATCTCGGCGAGCTGGGCGGCGAGCATGACGTCGATATCGCGCGTCTTGGTGACGGTGGCGAAGTACGGCTCGTTGGGAATCGGCGCGAGCGTGATGCCGTACGCCGCCGGGTTGGCGATCAGGTTCTTCAGCGCCTGCAGCTTCGGCACGTAGCCGCGCGTTTCGCGCGGCATCGGCAGGGAGAGGTAGTCGGTCGGCTTGCCGCTCTTGCGGTTCCTGGCGATGGCGCGCGCGACGTTGTTCTCGCCCCAGTTGTAGGAGGCGAGCGCGAGGTGCCAGTCGCCGTGCATCTCGTAGAGGTCGCGCAAGTAGTCGAGCGCGGCGCCGGTGGAGGCGACGACGTCGCGCCGCCCGTCGTACCACATGTTCTGCTTCAGCTCGTAGCGCCGGCCGGTGCCGGGAATGAACTGCCACAGGCCCGAGGCGTGCGAGCGCGAGTAGGCCATCGGGTTGAAGGCGCTCTCGAACATCGGCACCAGCGCGAGCTCGGTGGGCATGTTGCGCTTCTCGAGCTCCTCGACGATGTGGAACAGGTAGCGCCGGCTGCGCTCGAACACGCGCTGCAGGTAATCCTGGTTGGCGACGTACCAGCGCGTGCGCTCGTCGACCCGCGGCGAGCGGATGTCGGGCAGGGCGAAGCCGCGCCGCAGACGCTGCCACAGGTCGTCGGTGGGCTGCGTGCGGTCGAGCTTGGCGATCGGCTGCGGCTGCGCCAGCTCGCGCTGTTCGCCCTCGAACGGCGGCAGGCGCGTGGCGTCGAGCAGCTTCACCGTGGGCAGCGGCGCGGGCTGCGCCGGCGCGCTGAGCGCGGGCACGTCGACGGGCAGCGGCGCGGGCGTCGCCGGCGCGGCGAGCGGTGCGACGGCCACCGGCGGCGTCGCGGGCGGCGTAGCGGGCGGCGTCGCGGCGCAGGCCGAAAGCAGCAGTGCCGCGGCTACCAAAATACTTGCAGTTATTTCTCTAAGTACTTGCACGAAGGGGGATACTACCTGCTCAGGCCCGGTTCTTCCAGTCCCTTATGGCGGCAAACACCCGCACCGGGTCGGAAATCCGGCTGCCCAGGTACTTGTTGGCAGATTCGACCACCGCCGGCTCGCGCCAGCGCAGGAACGGATTGGTGGCGCGCTCCTCGCCGAGGGTGGAGGGCAGCGTCGGCTTGCCCGCGGCGCGCAGCTTCCGGTCGCGCTCGAGGCGCGCCGCGAGCGCGGCGTTCTGCGGCTCGACCTGCTGCGCGAACGCGATGTTGGCGAGCGTGTATTCATGCCCGCAGTAGACCTTCGTCGCATCCGGCAGCGCGGCGAGCTTCGAGAGCGAGGCCATCATCTGCTCGGGCGTGCCCTCGAACAGGCGGCCGCAGCCGCAGGCGAACAGCGTGTCGCCGCAGAACAGGCTTTCCACGCCATAATAGGCGATATGCGCTCGCGTATGCCCAGGAATATCGAGCACCGAGAGCGCGACGCCGAGTTGCGCAATCTGCACCGTGTCGCCTTCGCCCACGGGCCGCGTGAGCGTGGCGATGGGCTCGCCCTTGGGCCCGTAGACCGGCACGCGCGCCTTCGCCAGCAGCTCGGGGATGCCGCCGACGTGGTCGGGATGATGGTGCGTGGCGAGGATCGCGCACAGCTCGAGCCCCTCGCGCTGCAGGTACTCGAGCACCGGGCGCGCCTCGCCCGGGTCGACCACCGCGGCATGGCGCGCATCGCGCAGCGTCCAGATGTAGTTGTCGCGCAGGGCCGGTAGCGGAACGATTTCGATCATGGATCGCCAGTCCTTCGTCTCGGATGCCGCGGCCAAGTATAACGGCGAGCGCGCGTCCTTTTCCGGCTGGTGCGAGACGCCGCTCGGGCGCTACGTGCTCGACTGGGAGATGCAGCAGTTCGACAACGCGGTGGAGGACGTGTTCGGCTTTCGCGCCGTGCAGGTGGGGCTGCCGGAATTCTCCTTCCTGCGCCAGAACCGCATCCCGTACCGCTTCACCGTGGCGCTGGAGGCGGGCGCGGCGCTCGCCGCCGACCCGCTGCAGCTGCCGCTCGCCTCGCAGAGCCTCGACCTGGTGGTGCTGCCGCACGCCCTGGAATCGCACCTCGACGCGCACAGCGTGCTGCGCGAGGCCGAGCGCGTGCTGCGCCCCGAAGGGCAGGTGGTGATCTCCGGGTTCAACAACGCGTCGCTCTGGGGCCTGCGCCGCTGGTTCGCCGGCCGCGACGCCGGCTCGCCCTGGGAGGCGCGCTTCATCGGGCTCCTGCGGCTCAAGGACTGGCTGCAGCTGCTGTCGTTCGAGCTGAACGGCGGGCGCTTCGGCTGCTACGCGCCGCCCTTCGCGCAGGCGCGCTGGCGCGAGCGCTTCGACTTCATGGAGCAGGCGGGCGCGCGCTGGTGGCCGATCCTCGGCGGCGTGTACGTGGTGCGCGCCGTGAAGCGCGTGCACGGCATGCGCCTCATCACCCCGGCGTGGCGCAAGGAGCGCGCGCGGCGCCGCGCGCTGGCGGCGATGCCGCAGAAGAACGGCCACGTGACGCAGCGCCGCAATGACTGAGGCGACCGTCGAGGTGTACGCCGACGGCGCCTGCCGCGGCAACCCGGGGCCGGGCGGCTGGGGCGTGCTGCTGCGCTCCGCCGGGCGCGAGCGCGAGCTGCACGGCGGCGAGCGCGCCACGACCAACAACCGCATGGAGCTGACGGCGGTGATCCGCGCGCTCGAGGCGCTCGCGCCCGGGGCGCGCGTGCGGGTGTACACCGACTCGCAATACGTGCAGAAGGGCATCAGCGAGTGGATCCACGACTGGAAGCGCCGCGGCTGGCGCACCGCGGACAGGAAGCCGGTGAAGAACGTGGACCTGTGGCTGCGCCTCGACGAGCTCTCGCGCGGGCGCAGAATCGAATGGCACTGGGTGCGCGGCCACGCCGGGCATCCCGAGAACGAGCGTGCCGACGCGCTCGCGAACAAAGGCATCGATCATGGCGGCTAGGCAGGTGGTGCTCGACACTGAGACCACGGGCCTTTCCGCGAGCCTCGGCGACCGCGTGATCGAGATCGGCTGCATCGAGCTCCTGAGCCGGCGCGTCGGCGACAGCCATTTCCACCGCTATGTGAACCCGGAGAGAAAGAGCGAGGAGGGCGCGCTGCGCGTGCACGGCCTCACTGACGAGTTCCTCGCCGACAAGCCGAAATTCGCCGAGATCGCGACGCCGTTCCTCGACTACGTGCGCGGCGCCGAGCTCGTCATCCACAACGCCGACTTCGACGTCGAGTTCCTCGACCTCGAGCTCGAGCGCGCGGGGCTGGGGCGGCTGCAGGACCACGTCGCGGGCGTCGTCGACACGCTGGCGCTGGCGCGGGAGCTCCATCCCGGCAAGCGCAACTCGCTCGACGCGCTGTGCGAGCGCTACGCGGTCGGCAACGCGCACCGCACGCTGCACGGGGCGCTGCTCGATGCGCGCCTGCTCGCCGAGGTCTACCTGGCGATGACGCGCGGCCAGGACAGCCTGGAGATGGACCTCGAGACGGCGGCCGAGCAAGCGGCGGTGACCGCGCGCATCGACGCCAGCAGGCTCGTGGTGCTGCGCGCCACCGCGGACGAGGAGCGCGCGCACGAGGCCTACCTCGA
>CAZAEG010000388.1:0-3234 GCA_964484035.1 uncultured Enterobacteriaceae bacterium
GACGAGCTGCCGGTGTACGTGGACGGCGCCGACGAGGTCAACGAGCACCTCTACATGGTGAAGGGCGGCGGCGGCGCGCTCACGCGCGAGAAGATCATCGCCGCGGTGGCGAGAAAGTTCGTGTGCATCTGCGACGCCTCGAAACTCGTCGGCGTGCTGGGCAAGTTCCCGCTGCCGGTGGAGGTGATTGCGATGGCGCGCGGCCACGTCGGGCGCGAGCTGCGCAAGCTCGGCGGCCACCCCGAGCTGCGCGAAGGCTTCAAGACCGACAACGGCAACCTGGTCATCGACTGCCACGGCCTCACCATCACCGACCCGCCGCGCCTGGAGGCCGACCTCAACAATATCGCCGGCGTCGTGACCAACGGCCTCTTTGCCCGGCGGCCGGCCGACCTGCTGCTCCTGGGAGGGGACGGCGGGGTGCGGGCGCTCGCGGCCGGAAAAGCGTAACATCCCAGTCATATCAACGTGATAGGTTGAAAGGTCATGGCCGAACACATCTCGAAGCAATTCGACGCCGAGCTGGAGAGCGTGCGCTCGCGGGTGCTGCAGATGGGCGGCCTGGTGGAGGAGCAGATCATCCGCGCGATGGACGCGCTGGTGGCGGGCGACATGCAGCAGATCGACAAGGTGATCGCCGACGATCACCGCGTCAACGCCATGGAAGTCGAGCTCGACGAGCTGTGCAGCCACATCATCGCGCGCCGCCAGCCGGCGGCGGTGGACCTGCGGCTCCTGATCACCGTCATCAAGACCATCACCGACCTCGAGCGCATCGGCGACGAGGCCGAGAAGATCGGGCGCATGGCGAAGCTCATCCACACCGCCGAGCGCCAGCATATGCCGCGCATGGACCTGTCGCCGGTGGCGGAGCGGGCGCTGGCGATGCTGCGCCAGTCGCTGGACGCTTTCGCGCGCCTCGACGTCTCGGAGGCGATGCGCGTGGTGAAGCAGGACAGCGAGGTGGACGACGCCTTCCGCGCCATCATGCGCCAGCTGATCACCTTCATGATGGAGGATCCGCGCACCATCACGCGCTCGCTCGAGATTCTGTTCGTCGCCAAGGCCATCGAGCGCATCGGCGATCACGCGAAGAACATGGCCGAGTACGTGATCTACATGGTCAAGGGCCGCGACGTGCGCCACACCTCGATCGAAGAGGTGGAGAAGGAGATATTGCAGTAAATGGGGTCTGTCCCTATTTAGATGGGGGTACGTAGCCTTGGGCGACGTCGGCGCCTTCGCCGAAAAAGTGCTTCTCCATCTGTTCGGCGAGGTACTTGCGGGCGCGGATATCCGCCAGGTTGAGGCGGTTCTCGTTCACCAGCATGGTCTGGTGCCTGAGCCATTGCGCCCATGCCTCCTTCGAGACGTTCTCGAAGATGCGCTTGCCGAGCTCGCCCGGGTAGGGCGGAAAGTCGAGCCCCTCGGCCTCGCGGCCGAGCTTGATGCATTTCACCGTTCGCGCCATAGGGTGGAAGTTCCGGTCTAGATCCGCTTGAGGAACACTTTGGAGCCGCGCTTCCAATTATAGAGCGCCTGGCGCTCGCCCGGCAGCGCCGAGGGGTCGGCGGCCTTGAAGCCCTGTTCGAGAAACCAGTGCGCGGCGCGCGTGGTGAGCGCGAACAGGCGCCGCATCTTCAGCTGCCGGGCGCGCCCCTCGCAGGCGCGCAGCAACTGCTCGCCGTACCCGGCGTCGCGCGCCCCGGGCGCCACCGCCAGGCAGGCGAGCTCGCCGCTCTTCGCGGGCAGCGGGTAGAGCGCGGCGCAGCCGAGCAAGGCGCCGTCGTGCTCGAGCACGACGAAGTTGGCGATCTCGCGCTCCAGGCGCTCGCGGCCGCGCTTCACCAGCGTGCCGTCTGCCTCCAGGGGCTCGATCAGCGCCAGGATGCCGCCCACGTCCTCGATGCGCGCTTCGCGCATGCGCTGAATTGGCTCGGCGGTGATCATGGTGCCGACGCCCGAGTGCGTGAACAGCTCGAGCAGCGCGGCCCCCGGGGCGCGCCGCGAAATGAGGTGCGCGCGACCGACGCCCGCAGCGAGCGCGGCGAGCGCATGGCGCAGCGCCCGCGTGGCGTGCGCGCCGAGGTCGGCTTTCTTCAGCAGCGCCTCGGCCTCGCGCGCCGTAAGCTCGCCGATCGCCGCGCCCTTGCGATCCGCGGGCAGCCGGTCGACGAACAGGAGCAGCTTGTCGGCGCGCAGCGCGCTCGCCACGTTCTGCGCCACGTCTTCCCACGACAGGTTGAACACCTCGCCGGTGGGCGAATAGCCGACGTGCGGTACCAGCACCACTTCGCCCGCCTCCAGGCGCCGCGCAATGGCCGTCGCGTCGACCTTGCGCACGACCCCGGTGAACTGGTAATCGACGCCCTCCAGCACGCCGATCGGCTGCGCAGCGATGTAGTTGCCGGAGGCGACGCGGATCTCGGCGCCCGCCATCGGCGAGCTCGGCAGGCCCTGGGAGAGCAGCGCCTCGATCTCCACGCGCAGCGCGCCCGCGGCGTGCTTCACCGCGGTGAGCGCCGCCGCGTCGGTGACGCGCAACCCCTTGGCGTAGCGCGAGCGCAGGCCCTTCGCCTTCAGCTCCGCTTCGATCTGCGGGCGCGCGCCGTGCACCAGCACCAGGCGGATGTCGAGCGCGGCGAGCAGGTTCACGTCCTGGATGAACTGCGCGAAGCGCGCGCGCTCGCTGATCAGCTCGCCGCCGAAGCCGATGACGAAGGTGCGTCCGCCGAAGGCGTGCAAATAGGGCGCGGTCTGACGGAGCCAGCGGACGAACTCCTCGGGTTTGGCAGGCGCGGTCATGGGTTCGCGCGCGATTCTAAGGCAAGGCTCAGAAATCGCCCGCCAGCGCGTTGAGCGCGGCGAGCGCGGCGAGCGCCGCCGTTTCGGTGCGCAGCACCCGGGGCCCCAGCCGCACGGGCACGAACCCGGCCGCGACCAGCATCGCTTCCTCCTCGGCGCCGAAGCCCGCTTCGGGTCCCGAAGCGAGCGTGGCGGCGCCGTCGAGGCGCGCGGCGGCAGCACGCAGCCCGAGTTGCGCCTGCGGCGAAAGCAGCAGACGCGCGCCGGCCGCGGCCGGTACGCGGCAGTATTCGGCGAGCGGCAGGACGGGCAGTATCTCGGGAATGCGGTTGCGGCCGCACTGCTCGCAGGCGGCGATGGCCACGCGCCGCCAGTGCGCGCGCTTGAGCGCCGCGCGCTCGCCAGTGATGCGTCCGCTGGAGCGCGCCG
>CAZAEG010000389.1:0-7350 GCA_964484035.1 uncultured Enterobacteriaceae bacterium
GAAGCCGCGGTCCAGGAAGACGTGGATGTGCTGGGCGTAAGCATTCTCTCCGGCGCCCACATGACCATTTTTCCGCGGCTGCTCAAGCTCCTCAAGGAGCGCGACGCCGAGGACATCATTGTCGTCGGCGGTGGCGTGATGCCGGACGAGGACGTCGCGAAGTTGAAGACGATGGGCGTCCGGGAGGTCCTGTTGCAGGACACCCCGCCCGACGAGATCGTGACGACGATCCGGCGCCTGGTGGCGGAGCGCGGGCCGAAGTAATGGAAGCCTGGTCGTTCCCTCCGGCGTACGATGCGGAGTACTTCCCCGAGCGGAACGCGCGCTTCTGGTTTCCGCGCCGCGAGACCATGCCGCCCGGCGAGCGCGAGCAGGCAATCCTCGCGCGACTGCAGGAAGTGACGCGCTACGCGTACCAGCGAGCGCCGTTCTACCGCAGGAAATGGGACGACGCGGGTTTTCATCCGGACAAGCTGAAGAGCCTCGAGGATTTCGAGGACAAGGTGCCCGTCATCACGAAGGCCGACCTGCGCGAATCCCAGGTGCGCGCGCCGATGTTCGGCGATTACCTATGCGTGCCCGATGCCGAGATCCATCACGTTCACGGCACTTCCGGCACCACCGGGCGGCCGACCGCTTTCGGCATCGGGCGTTGCGACTGGCAGGCCATCGCGAACGCCCACGCACGCATCCTGTGGGGGATGGGCATCCGCCCGGGCGACACCGTGTTCATCGCGGCGATCTTCAGCCTCTACATGGGCTCCTGGGGCACCCTGGCCGGCGCGGAGCGGCTGCGCTGCAGGTCGTTTCCCTTCGGCGCCGGCGCGCCCGGAATGACGGCGCGGGCGGCGATGTGGCTGGCCAATTTCAAGCCGAAGGCGTTTTACGGAACGCCTTCGTTCGCGCTGCACCTCGCCGAGGTCGCGCGCGCGGAAGGCTACGAGCCGCGCGCTTTCGGGCTCGAGGTCATGTTCTTTTCCGGCGAGCCGGGAGCTTCGGTCGCCGGCGTGCGCGACAGGATCAGGGAGACGTACGGCGCCCGGGTGATCGACTGCGGCTCGATGGCGGAGATGACGCCGTTCATGAACGTCGCCGGGAGCGAGCAGAGCGACCAGGGAATGCTGTGCTGGCAGGACGTGGTGTACACGGAGGTGTGCGACCCCAGGACCTTTCGACGGGTGCCCTATGGCGAGCGCGGCACACCGGTGTACACGCACCTCGAGCGCACCTCCCAGCCGATGATCCGGCTGCTGTCGGGGGACCTCACGCGATGGGTGAACGAGGTGAATCCCTGCGGGCGCACCTATCCGCGGCTGCCCAACGGCATCTTCGGCCGCATCGACGACACGATCACGATTCGCGGCGAGAACGTCTATCCGAGCGAGATCGACGCGGTGGTCAACCAGCTCGCCGGCTATGGCGGCGAGCATCGCATCGTCATCACGCGCCAGAGCTCGATGGACGAGCTGCTGGTGCGCATCGAAGCGGCGCCCGGCGTGCTCGAGCGCGGCGCCGAGGCGCCGGTCGCGATGCGCTCGGCGGCGGCAGCGCGCCTGCTGAAGGTCCTCGGGCTGCGGGCGCTCGTGGAGATCGTGCCGCCGGGGACTTTTCCGCGCACCGATTTCAAGGCGCGCCGCGTGGTCGATGACCGGGAAGTCTTTCGCGAGATGCGCGAAAGGCTGGCGCGCTAGCCGTGCTGGGCGGCCTGCCGTCTCGCGAACTGGTGCAGCGCGTCTGCAACGGCGAGCGCCGCGCCATCGCCCGCATGCTGTCGCGCGCGGAAGCGGGCGCCGCCGAGGCGCGCGAGGCCCTGGACCTTCTCTATCTGCGCGCCGGCCGCGCGCACGTCGTCGGCGTCACCGGGGTGCCGGGAAGCGGCAAGTCGACCCTGCTGGCGAAGCTGATCGCCGCCGCGCTCGCCGGCGGGCGCAGGATCGGCGTGGTGGCGATCGATCCCTCGAGCCCGTTTTCGGGCGGCTCGATCCTCGGCGACCGCATCCGCATGGGCGAAGTCGCCGGCGACCCCTCGGTGTTCGTGCGCAGCATGGCGACCCGCGGCGCGCTCGGCGGCCTCGCGCACGGGACGCTGGAAGCCGTGGACATCCTGGACGCCGCAGGCTACGACATGATCTTCATCGAGACCGTGGGCGTAGGGCAGGACGAGGTGGACGTGGTGCGCGCCGCGCATACCACCGTGGTGGTGTCCGCGCCCGGGCTCGGCGATGACATCCAGGCGATCAAGGCGGGCATTCTCGAGATCGCCGACGTGCACGCGGTGAGCAAAGGCGACAAGCCGGAGGCGGACCGGACCGTGACGGAGCTCAAGTCCATGCTCGGGCTCGCCCTGCCCGCGGCCGGCCTGCAACGCGCCGTGCCGGTGATCAGGACCTCGTCGCCTCGAGACGAGGGTATCGGCGAGCTGTTGGCCGCCATCGACGCCCATCGCGAGTATCTTGTGGCGAGCGGACAGTACGAAGCGCGCCGCCAGGCGATCCGGGAACGCAGGATGCTCAAGGCGGCCGAGCAGATCCTGCGCCTGGAGTTCGAGCGGCACCGGCTGGGGCGCATGGCCGAGCTGCTCGCCGAGCTGGCCGCCGGCACGGTTTCGCCGCAGGCCGCCGCGAGGCGGCTCGTCGCGCACATAGGCACGGAGGTCGACCGATGAGCAAGGAACTGGAAGATCTTCGCCGGCAGCTCGAAAGCTGGGAGCAGAACGAGCTGGCGGCCTTCCTCAGGAAAGCGCCCGAGCGACGCGCGGAATTCCGCACCAACACGGGATTCCCGGTAAAGCGGGTCTATACCGCGCTCGACCTGGCGCAGACGCCGTCCGAGGACATCGGCCTGCCCGGTCAGTATCCGTTCACGCGCGGCGCCTATCCCACCATGTACCGCGGCCGGCTCTGGACGATGCGCCAGATCGCGGGGTTCGGCACCGCGGAGGACACCAACCAGCGGTTCAAGTACCTCATCGCGCAGGGCCAGACGGGACTGTCCACCGACTTCGACATGCCGACCCTCATGGGATACGACTCCGACCATCCCATGAGCGAAGGCGAAGTCGGGCGCGAGGGCGTCGCCATCGACACGATGGCGGACATGGAGCTGCTGTTCGAGGGCATCGACCTCGAGAACATCTCGGCGTCGATGACGATCAATCCGTCGGCCTGGATCCTCCTCGCCATGTACGTCGCCGTCGCGCAGAAGCGCGGCCTGGACCTGGACCGGCTTTCCGGCACGATCCAGGCCGACATCCTCAAGGAATACATGGCGCAGAAGGAATGGGCCTTTCCCATCCGCCCCTCGGTGCGGATCGTGCGCGACTGCATCACCTATTGCGCGCGCAACATGAAGCGCTACAACCCGATCAACATCTCCGGCTATCACATCTCGGAGGCCGGCTCGTCACCGCTCGACGAGGTGGCGTTCCCGCTGTGCAACCTCATCACCTACGTCGAGGAGGTGATGAAGACGGGCATGAAGGTCGACGATTTCGCGCCGCGCCTTGCGTTCTTCTTCGTCTCGCAGGGCGATTTCTTCGAGGAGATCGCCAAGTTCCGCGCCGTGCGCCGCGCCTACGCCAAGATCATGAAGGAGCGCTTCGGCGCGCAGCATCCCGATTCGATGCGCCTGCGCTTCCATACGCAGACGGCCGCGGCGAGCCTGACCAAGCCCCAGTACAAGGTCAACATCGTCCGCACGACGCTGCAGGCGCTCTCCGCCGTCCTCGGCGGAACGCAGAGCCTGCACACGAACGGCATGGACGAGGCCTTCACCATTCCGACCGAGGAGGCGATGAAGATCGCGCTGCGCACCCAGCAGGTGATCGCGGACGAGTCGAACGCGGCGAACGTGATCGACCCGCTCGGGGGCTCCTACTACTTGGAGCATCTCACCACGCAGATGGAGCGCGCGATCTTCGAGGTCGTCGGCGAAGTCGACCGCCGCGGCGGGACGATCAAGCTCATCGAGGAAGGCTGGTTCCAGCGCCGCATCGCGGATTTCGCCTACGACACGGCGATCAAGAAAGCCAGGGGCGAGAAAGTCGTCCTCGGCGTCAACAAGTTCGTCGAGCCCGGCGAACAGGCCGACATCGAGACGCATCCGTACGATCCGACGACCGCGCGGCGCCAGATCGACCGCTTGCAGCGCGTGCGCCGCGAGCGCGATCAGCGCGAGGTCGAAAGGCTGTTCGACCGGCTCGTCGCAGTCGCGCGCAACGAGGAAGAGAACCTCATGCCGGCCACCATCGACCTGGTGCGGGCCGGCGCGTCGATGGGCGAAATCGTCGAGCGGCTGAAGGCGCTTTGGGGCACCTACCGCGAGACCCCGGTCTTCTAGCGGCATGATCCTTCTGCCCTATCTGCAACACGCGCCGCAAGTGGCGACGGGCGTCAGCGCCCACCCCAGCGCCGCGGTCATCGGCCGCACCGAGCTCAAGCCGGGTTGCACGCTCGGCGAGCTGACGCTCCTGCGCGCCGACGGCGAAGACGTGCGCATCGGGGCGGATTGCTGGTTCGGTGAGGCGAGCACCGTGCACATCGCGGACCAGGTTTTCCCCGCCGTCATCGGCGCGCATGTCACCGTGGGACGCTACGGACTCGTGCACGCCTGCACGGTGGCGGACGATTGCGTGATCGGCGAGCACGCGGCAGTCATGGACGGATCGGTCGTAGGCCCGGGAGCGGTGATTGCGGCGCAAAGCGTCGTGCCTCCCGGGAAGACGCTCGAAGGCGGCTGGCTCTATGCCGGCGTGCCCGCGCGTGCGGTGGAGCGCATCCCGCCCGAGCTGCTCAGGGATCTGCACGCGGCCCTGCGCCGCGAAGCAGGGGCGGGCGTCCCGCATGTCCTGGCGAGCGCGCGCGTCCCGAAGCTGCGGCATGCGCCGGGCACGGGCGTCGGCCCTTGCTTCGCGCAAGGCGTCTATGTGGCGCCCACCGCCAGCATCGCGGGCAACGTCGCGCTGGGACCGCGATCGAGCGTGTGGTTCGGCGTGGAAATCGACGCGGGCGAAGCGGCGATCGAGATCGGCGAGGAAACCAACGTCCAGGACAACTCGCGCCTCTATGGCGGCAAGGCCGGCGAAGACCTGCGCATCGGCCCGCGCGTGCTGATCGGGCACAACGTGCGGATCTTTCCCGGCACCATCGAGCAAGGCGCGATCATCGGCATGGGCGCGATCATCGGCAAGGGGACGGTCGTCAGGGCGGGCGCCTGCGTGGCGGCGGGCTCGATCACCGAACCGGGCACCGAGGTCGCGGCCGGCCAGGTGTGGTCCGGCCGTCCGGCGCGGGCCGCCCGGCCGCTTTCCGACCGAAACCGCCACGAGTTCGCGCACGCGGTGCAGGTCTACGTCGAGTACGCTGCGAACTACCTTGCTCACAGGGAAACGCCATGACCCAGCAAGCCGTACTGCGAAACGTCGACGCGCGAGGCGTGGCCACGCTGACGCTCAATCGGCCCGACGTCAACAACGCCTATGACGAAACCCTGATCGGCGGCCTGCACGAGGCGATGGACGAGCTCGGCGCGCATCCGGGCCTGCGCGCGGTGCTCCTGCGCGGCGCCGGGCGGCACTTCCAGGCGGGGGCCGATTTGAAGTGGATCACGCGGGTCGCGGGGCAGTCGGCGGAAGAAAACGAGCGCGTCTCGCGCGCCACGGCGAGCGCCGTGCACCGCCTGAACACGCTGCCGGTGCCGACCGTGGCGCTGGTGCAGGGCGGCTGCTTCGGCGGCGGCACCGGCATCGTCGCCGCGTGCGACATCGTCATCGCCGCCGACAACGCGCTGTTCTCTATCGCCGAAACGCGCTGGGGGCTGATCGCCGGCATCATCCTGCCGCAGCTCGCGGACGCCATCGGCGCGCGCCAGGTGCGCCGCTACGCGCTCTCCGGCGAGCGCTTCGACGCGCTCGAGGCGCGGCGCATCGGCCTGGTGCACGAGGTGGTGCCGCTTGCCGAGTTGGCGGCGGCGGGCGAGCGCATCCTCGGGCAGTTGCTGCAGAACGCGCCCGAGGCGAACGCGCAGACCAAGGAGGTGGCGCTGGAATTCGCCTGGGGCGCGATCGACGACGCGGTCCTCGGGCGTCTGTGTGTGCAGCACGCGGCCAAGCGCCGCAGCGCCGAGGCGGCCGAGGGACTGGCGTCGTTCGTGGAGAAGCGGGCCGCGAGCTGGTTTCCGGCAGGCTAGCCGGGCAGCGCAATGAACTCTTCGCGGTCGCGGTCGGGCAGCTTCATGCGCCCGGCGCGCCAGTCGGCCTTCGCCTGCTCGATGCGCGCCTTCGACGACGAGACGAAGTTCCACTCGATGAAGCGCTCGCCCACCGGCTCGCCGCCCAGCAGCATGAGCTGGGCGGGCGTTCGCGCTTCGAGCACCGCCGGCTTGTCTTTTTCGAACACGAGCAACTGCCCCTCGCCGAAGCGCTGCCCATCGACTTCGACGTTCCCCTCGATCACGTAGGCGGCGCGCTCGGCTACGCCGTTTGGCAGCTGCTCGCGCGCGCCGGCGCCCAGCGTGCTGTGGACGTAGAACAGCGGCGAATAGGTCCGCACCGGGGAGCGCGCGCCGTAGGCTTCACCGGCGATCAGCTTGCGCCTGACGCCTCGCTCTGCGGACTGCGGCAGCGCCGCGGTGGCATGGTGGGCGAAGGCAGGGTCGGTTTCCTCGTGCTCCTTCGGCAGCGCCACCCACGCCTGCAGGCCGTCCATGCGGCCGCCTTCGCGCCGCGCGCGCTCGAAGCGCTCCGAATGCGTGATGCCGCGGCCTGCGGTCATCCAGTTGACCTCGCCGGGGCGGATCGCCTGCTCCGAGCCGACGCTGTCGCGGTGCATGATCTCGCCTTCGAAGAGGTAGGTGAGGGTGGAAAGGCCGATGTGCGGATGCGGCCGCACGTCGACCGAGCGCGGGATCCCGGCCGCGAACTCGGCCGGACCCATGCGGTCGAGGAAGATGAACGGGCCGATCATGCGCTGCCTGGCGAACGGCAGCAGGCGGCCGACTTCGAAACCGCCGAGGTCGCGGCGGCGCTGCTCGATGACGAGCTCGATCATGGCGTGGAGTCTACTTCGGGCCCCAGCCGTACTGCAGCCCCGCGAACACCAATGTGTCGCGCTTCTCGATCCCGGGCGGCGGATTGCTCTGGTAGCGCACCGAGTAGTTGAGCGTCAGGTTCCATCGGTCGACCAGCGGTGCGAGGAAGCCCGCGTCGAACATCAGTCGATACTCTCCTGATTCCGTCAGATTTGGGTAGTAAGCCAGCCGCTGGCGAAAGCTCGTGCGCTCGCTGAACTTGTGCGTGGTTTCCTCGCCGATCAGGCCCTCGTCGAAAGAGCGCTTGGTGCCGGAATAGAGCTC
>CAZAEG010000390.1:0-3223 GCA_964484035.1 uncultured Enterobacteriaceae bacterium
CAGCACCGTGCCCTGCTTGCCGCGGCAGGCCTCGAGCACGATGTCGCGGCGCTCGGCGTTGACGAAGTAGCGCTCCTCGCAGGCCGCGGGGTCGCGGTTGTTCATGCACAGCTCGCGCGCCATGCAGGCGCGCTGCTCGGCGTGCGGCACGTAGCGGCAGACGCGCGAAGCCTCGCGGAACTGCGCCCGCCCGGCCTCGGTGCGGGACTGCGCCTGTACGGCGGTAGCGGCGCCGAGGAAGGCCAGCGCCAGGACGGCCCGGCGCCTCATGGCAGTTGCTTGAGCATCGTGTCCGCGTCGCTCACCTCGAACTTGAGGGGTACCTCGACGTTGAGCTGCTTCACCACGCCGTCCTCCACCAGCATCGAGCAGCGCCGCATGCGCACGCCCATGCCGCCCGCGCTGGAGTCGATGTCGAGTCCCAGGGCTTTGGTCCACTGGCCATTGCCGTCGCCGAGCATGCGGATCTTGCCGTCGGCCTTCTGGTCGCGGCCCCATGCCGCCATCACGTAGCCGTCATTCACGGCGACACACCAGATTTCGTCCACTTTCTTCGCCTTGAATTTCTCGTAGTTGGCGAGATAGCCCGGCAGATGCTTGCCCGAACAGGTCCAGGTGAACGCGCCCGGCAGGCCGAAGACCACGATGCGCTTGCCCTTGACCAGTTCCCCGACATTGACCTGGCCCGGGCGCACCGGGCAATGGTTTTCGTCGCTGTAGCCGACGGATTCGAAAAGCACCCCGTCCGGCACGCGGTCGCCGACCTTGATGGTCATGACGTCTTTCCCTTATGTAGAGTCACGCAGAGCGCGGATAATAGCCTGCCCCCGTTTCAACCTAAAGGAGACTCGAATGCAGCGAAAAGGTTCGGCGGTCTGGAAAGGCGGCCTGAAGGACGGCAGCGGCCAGGTATCCACGGGCAGCGGGGGACTCGCCGCCGCGCCCTACACGTTCGCCAGCCGCTTCGAATCCGGGGGCAAGACCGATCCCGAGGAGCTGGTCGCCGCGGCGCACGCCGCCTGCTTCTCGATGGCGCTCTCCGGGCAGCTGGGGCAGGCCAACCTGAAGGCCGACAGCATCTCGACGACGGCGAACCTGACCCTGGAGAAGACCGACGCCGGCATGACGGTGACGGCGATCCATCTCGTGGTGAAGGCCAAGGTGCCGGGCGCCGACCGGGCGGCCTTCGACAAGGCGGCCGAGAACGCCAGGGCCGGATGCCCGATCTCGCGGCTGCTCAACGCCAGGATCACGATGGCGGCGGCGCTCGAGTAGCGCCTCAGGCGCCGGCGAGCGCCGCCTGCCGGCCGCGCTCGACGTCGATGCCGGCGAGAAGTGCGAGGCCGACCACGAAATACGCGCCCACGGTGAGGATGCCGAGGCGGTGGTCGCCCGCGAACATCCACGTCACCACGCCGTAGGTGAGGGGGCCGAAGATCGAGGCCGCCTTCACGGCGAGGCCCCACAGGCCGAAGAACTCGGCCTCGCGCCTGCGCGGCGAGAGGTAGCCGATGATCGCGCGCCCCGCGGCCTGCGACGAGCCCATGCACAGGCCGGCGAGGTTCGCCGCCACCCAGAAGGTGGCGGCGTCCTCGGCGAAGTAGGCCAAGGCGATCATCACGATCCAGCCGCCGAGAATCAGTGCCATGGCGCGCACGTGGCCGATGGCGTCCTGCAGGTAGCCGAAGCCGAAGGCGCCGATCGCGGCGGTGACGTTGACCACCAGGACGAGGACGATGGTCTGCTGCTGCGTGAACTTCATTGCCTCCTGCGCGTAGATGGCGGCGAGCGCGATCACCGCCATGATGCCCGCCTGGTAGAACAGGATGCACACCAGGAAGCGCCGCAGGTCGCGGTACTGCCGCGCGTGGCGCAGGGTGTGCAGCACCCGCGTCCAGGCCTTGCCGTCGCGGGCCTGCGGCACGGCGCGTTCCCGCAGAAACAGGAACGTCGGCGTCGCGCACAGCGCGAACACCGCCGCCGTGATCAGCATGACGACGGGCACGAACTGGGCGCCGCTCTGGCCCGCGCCCTGCGCCCAGGTGATGTAGACGAGCGAGATGCCCAGGGAAACCAGCCCGCCGAGGTAGCCGAAGGCCCAGCCCCAGCCCGAGACGCGCCCCATGGCCTTCGCGTCGGCGAGCTCGGGCAGGAACGCGGCGATCAGGTTCTCGCCGGTGGCGAAGAAGAAGTTCGACAGCACGATGAGCACCACGGCGAGCGCCACCGCGTCGGGGCCGGTGAACACCAGCGCCGCGGTGAACAGCACGCAGCCCACCGTGGCGAAAAAAAGCAGGCGCTTCTTCGCCGCGTGCGCGTCGGCCCAGGCGCCCACCAGCGGCGCCGACAGCAGCACGGCCAGGTAGGACACCGAGAGCGCGGCGGTCCAGGCGAAGGTGGCCCAGGGCGCGCGGCCGGCGATCGCGGCGACGAAGAAGGCGTTGTAGACGGCGGTGATGACCACCGTCGTGTAGCCCGAGTTGGCGAAGTCGTACATGCTCCACGCCCAGACTTCACGCAGTTTTACCTCGGGCGCGAGCGCGCTCGCCTTGGGCATACCCGATTCTAGCGGTATAGTGTCCGCGCCCATGGCCCAGGCCGCCGCCGCCAAGCCCGTCGCCGAGCATCGGCTGACGCTCGCCGAGATCATCGACTGGCTGGTCGAGGACGGGGCGGTGGCGCGCGCGCCGGCCGAGGAGCTGAGAAAGGACCGGCGCTACTGGCGCGGCGCGCAGCACCCGTTCGCGCTGGTGGCGGAGAAGGGCTGGAAGGACCTGCGCGCGCCGCACAAGCCGCTCACCCTGGACGCGCTCGCCGCGTGGCTGGCGCAGCGCGTCGGCCTCGAGTACCTGCACATCGATCCGCTGAAGATCAACTTCTCGGTGGTGACCGAAGTGATGTCGAGCGCCTACGCCTCGCGCTTCCGCATCCTGCCGGTCGAGCTGTCGGCGAAAGAGGTGGTGGTGGCCACCGCCGAGCCCTACGTGCGCGAGTGGGAGGCGGAGATCGCGCGACTGGCGCACCGCGAGATCCGGCGCGTGATCGCCAACCCGCAGGACATCGAGCGCTGCCAGGTCGAGTTCTACAACCTCGCCAAGTCGATCAAGGGCGCCAACCGCGCCGGCGGCGGAGCATCGGGCCTGTCGAACCTCGAGCAGCTGGTCGAGCTGGGCAGCGCCAACAAGTCGCTGGACGCCAACGACGCGCACATCGTCAAGGTGGT
>CAZAEG010000391.1:0-3436 GCA_964484035.1 uncultured Enterobacteriaceae bacterium
AACAACGGCGGGCCTCCCCGCATTGCAGTCCGGTGAACCTGGTCAGGTCCGGAAGGAAGCAGCCACAGCTGGGTCCTGCAAGTGCCGGGGGCAAGGCTCGCCTCCAACTCGGGGGCGGGGGGGGGCGCGGCGCCGCTCCTCCCCGCATCCCGCTGCCGGGAAGGGAGCGATGAGCTATCAGGTACTTGCGCGCAAGTGGCGGCCGCGGAATTTCGCGGCGCTGGTGGGGCAGGAGCACGTGGTGCGCGCGCTGCGCCACGCCCTGGAGCAGAAGCGCCTGCACCATGCCTATCTGTTCACGGGCACCCGCGGCGTGGGCAAGACCACGTTGGCGCGCATCCTGGCCAAGTGCCTGAACTGCGAGACGGGCATCACCGCCGAGCCCTGCGGGCGCTGCAGCGCCTGCGAGGAGATCGACGGCGGGCGCTTCGTCGATCTCCTGGAGGTCGACGCGGCGACCAACACGCGCGTCGATGAAATGCGGCAATTGCTCGACACGGCGCAGTACGCGCCGACGCGCGGCCGCTTCAAGGTGTATGTGATCGACGAAGTGCACATGCTCTCGAATGCGGCGTTCAACGCCATGCTGAAGACGCTCGAGGAGCCGCCGGAACACCTGAAATTCGTCCTCGCCACCACCGACCCGCAGAAGATTCCGGTGACCGTGCTGTCGCGATGCCTGCAGTTCAATCTAAAGCAGATGCCGCCGGCTGCCATCGTCGGCCATATCGCCGGGCTTCTGCAGTCCGAGGGCGTCGCCTTCGAGCCGCAGGCCCTGCAACTCATCGGGCGCGCCGCAGGCGGCAGCATGCGCGATGCGCTGTCGCTTCTGGACCAGGCAATCGCGCATGGCGGCGGCAGGGTCGCCACGGAAAGCGTGCGCGACATGCTCGGCACGGTGGACGACACGTACCTGCTGCGTCTGCTGAGCGCCGTGGCGGCCGGCGACGGTGCGCAGCTGATGGCGGTCGCGGACGAAATGCAGTCGCGCAGCCTGTCGTTCGACGCCGCGCTGCAGGATCTCGCCGGCCTCCTGCTCAAGCTCGCGGTCATGCATGCCGCGCCGGACGCCGTGGACACGGTTCAACCGGAGCACGAGGCGCTGGCTGCGCTTGGGCGGCAGATCGATGCGGAGACCGTGCAGCTGTATTATCAGATCGCGCTTCAGGGGCGCGACGACCTGGCCCTTGCGCCCGACGAGCATGCGGGGTTTGTCATGACGCTGCTGCGCATGCTCGCCTTCCGTCCCGAGCGCGCGGCCACGGGAGTGACCGCCGGGGCCGCAGCGGTTCCGTTGCGGGCGCCCGCGGGCGGCGGCGCAAGCGCCGTGCAGCGCAGGGCATTCGACGGCGATTGGCCGGCGCTCGTGCGGCAGCTTCCGGTGGGCGGGGCCGCGGGCGAACTGGCGCGCAACTCGGCACTGGCGCGGCATGCGGCAGGGTCAATCGAGCTGGTCGTGCCGAAATCCATGGCCCACCTCGCCGATCGCAGTTACAAGGAAAAGCTCAAGGACGTGCTGGAGCAGCATTTCGGCGGCCCGCTGGCGCTGAAGGTGATTGCCGGGCAAGCGAATGGCGATACCGCCGCCGGCCGCGAAGCCGGGGAGCGCGCAGCGCGCCGCGCCGAAGCGGCGCGCGCGGTGCAGGGCGACCGCTTTGTCCAGGACCTGGTCGACATATTCGACGCCAAGGTCGTGGGTTCCAGCATCAAGGCGAGCGGCGACCAGGGTTAGCGCGAGGAGACGACGATGCGCGGAAACATCGGCCAGCTGATGAAGCAGGCCCAGATGATGCAGGAGAACATGCGCCGCATGCAGGAGCAGCTGGCGACCCTGGAGGTCGAAGGGCAGGCGGGCGCCGGCAAGGTGAAGGTCGTGATGACCTGCAAGCACGAGGTGCGGCGCGTCACCATCGATCCGGGACTGGCGGGCGAGGACCGCGAGCTGCTGGAAGACCTCATGATTGCGGCCTTCAACGACGCGGCGCGGCAGGTGGAGGCCACGGTGTCCGAGAAGATGGGCGGCATGACGGCCGGCCTGGGGCTGCCCGCCGGCCTCAAGCTGCCGTTCTGAGGCCGTGAGCCGGGACGCGGTCCCCAGCGCGAAAGGCCTCGAGCGGCTGGTGGAGGCGCTGCGCGTTCTGCCCGGCGTCGGGCCGCGCTCCGCCCAGCGCATGGCCTACTACCTGCTGCAGCGCGACCGCAATGGCGCCGAGCAATTGGCGCGCGCGCTGACCGACGCGCTCTCCCGGGTGCGCCATTGCGCGCTTTGCAACAACTACACGGAAGACGAGATCTGTGCGCTGTGCCGCTCGCCGCGGCGCGACGGCACCCGTCTCTGCGTCGTCGAAACGCCGGCCGATCTCGCCATGGTGGAGCAGACGTCCGCGTACTCGGGCATGTACTTCGTGCTCATGGGGCGGCTGTCGCCGCTCGACGGCGTCGGGCCGCGCGACATCGGCATGGAAAAGCTGCTGGCGCGGGCGGCCGCGGGAGAGGTCACGGAAGTAGTCCTGGCGACCAATTTCACCAACGAAGGCGAGGCGACCGCCCACTACATCGCGGAGCTGCTGCGCAGCCGGAACGTGCGCGTGAGCCGCATCGCGCGCGGCGTGCCCCTGGGCGGCGAGCTCGAGTACGTGGACGCCGGGACGCTCTCCCAGGCGCTGCTCGACAGACGCGAGATGTGACTGCGGGACGCGCTGTGGCGCCCCGGGGGCGAGTTTTGTTGACACTAATTTCACCGGGCCGCTATAATCTCCCCTCTTCGGACGCGGGGTGGAGCAGTCTGGCAGCTCGTCGGGCTCATAACCCGAAGGTCAGAGGTTCAAATCCTCTCCCCGCAACCACCGCTCTTTAAAAATTCGCAGCCGATAAGTGTGGGCGCTCGATGCCAGGGCAAGAGGCATCTAGTGCTCGCATCAAGGTAGTACGAAGTAACTCCGTTTTACTTTGAGCGAGAAGCAACGTTTCAAGTTTTTCAATTGAAGAGTTTGATCCTGGCTCAGATTGAACGCTGGCGGCATGCCTTACACATGCAAGTCGAACGGCAGCACGGGGAGGGGCAACTCTCCCTGGTGGCGAGTGGCGAACGGGTGAGTAATGCATCGGAACGTGTCCTCTTGTGGGGGATAACCAGTCGAAAGATTGGCTAATACCGCATGAGATCGAAAGATGAAAGCGGGGGACCGCAAGGCCTCGCGCGAGAGGAGCGGCCGATGCCGGATTAGCTAGTTGGTGGGGTAATGGCCCACCAAGGCGACGATCCGTAGCTGGTCTGAGAGGACGACCAGCCACACTGGGACTGAGACACGGCCCAGACTCCTACGGGAGGCAGCAGTGGGGAATTTTGGACAATGGGCGCAAGCCTGATCCAGCCATGCCGCGTGTGTGAAGAAGGCCTTCGGGTTGTAAAGCACTTTCGGACGGAACGAAATCG
>CAZAEG010000392.1:0-3560 GCA_964484035.1 uncultured Enterobacteriaceae bacterium
CGGCATGGTGCCGTGGTGGGGCATGGACGACGTGCGCTTCGGCATCATCGGCGCGACCGCGAGCCTCGTCGCGATGGTGGTGGTGACCCTGCTCACGCCCGCGCCCGACAAGGCGACGCAGGACATGGTCGACGAAGTGCGCATCCCGAAGGGCCAGACGATTCTCGGCTCGACGCACTAGACCGACCTTTCCAGCTCAAGCCGGGGCGATCCGTTCGCCCCGGTTTTTTTTTGCCTTTCCGGCTCTACAATCTACCGCCAGCGTCGAGCGCGTCATGATCGAAGCCTTTCCCCTCTGGATCGTCATTCTCGATTACGTCCTCGGCGTGATCATGTGGACGCTGCTCGGGCGTTCCGCCATGCGGATCTTCCTGTCGGAGAACAGCTCGTTTTTCTTCATGCGCTTCTTCGTGCGCTCGACGAACCCGCTCCTGCGGCTGTTCAAGCCGATCACGCCCGGGTTCCTGATCGAGCCGGTGGTGCCGCTGTACGTGGCCTGGTTCTTCTTCATGATCCGCTTCTACCTGATGCCCTGGGCGCTCGGCTACTCGGTGATGGGCATGCTGTCGTTTCCCCTCGAAGGCGAGATCGCCCGGAGCATCGCCCGCCTGATGGCAAGATTCGTCAACTAGCATCGCCCGCCGCGCGGGCGTGGAGAGACCCGATGGCCAAGAGAGTGTTGATCGTCGACGACGAACCCAATATCGTCGCTTCGCTCGAGTTCCTGCTGCGGCAAAGCGGCTACGAGGTGCACGTCGCCGCGGACGGCGAGGCGGCCTTGCGGCAGGTGCAGGCCGTGGCGCCGGACCTCGTGCTGCTCGACGTCATGCTGCCGGAGAAGAACGGCTACGACGTCTGCCAGCGCATTCGTGCGCATCCCGAATGGCGCGACATCAGGATCGTGATGCTGTCGGCGAAAGGGCGCGAGGCCGAGATGACCAAGGGCCTGTCGCTGGGGGCGGACGCGTACGTGACGAAGCCGTTTTCCAACGCCGAGCTGGTGGCGCGCATCGGCGAGCTGCTGCAGGAAGGGGGGTCCCCGGGCGGCGTATGAGCACGCGCGGCAGGCTGCTCGCCTGGATCGCAGCGCTGTACGGCGTCGCGCTGGCCGTGCCGGCGGCGCTTTTCATGCTGATCGCGGCTGGGCTGCCCGAGCAGGATGCGACGGCGCTGAGGCGTGTCGTGGAGCAGCGCACGCCGGTGCTGCTGTTCGGCGCGCTGCTGCTGCTGCCCGCCTGCGCCGCCGCCGTGAAATGGCTGCTGGGCGGCTACCTCGCCGCGGCGCAGGAGCTCGCCGAGCACACCCGCCTGATCCGCAGCACCCATGCGGGCCTGCGGCTGGAGGCGCGCGCCGGCGCGCTGGCCGGGATTGCGGCCGCGGTCAACGAGCTTGCCGACGCGTACCGGGGCCTGCAGCGCGACGGCGAAACACGTGCCGCCGAGGCGCGCTCGCGGCTGGAGGAAGAGCGCAACCGGCTGGCGGCGCTGATGTCCGAGCTGACCCAGGGCGTCATGGTCTGCAACGCCGAAGGCACCCTCCTGCTCTACAACGAGCAGGCGCGAACGCTGTTCGCCGCGACGGACGCCGCCGCCGCCCGCCAGCCGCTGGTCGGCCTCGGGCGTTCGTTGTTCGGCCTCATCGACCGCGCGCAGATCGAGCACGCCACGCAGAGGCTCGAGCGCAGCCTGGAGCGCGGCGAGCGCCTGCCGAGCGCGCGCCTCGTGACGGTCACGGCCGCGGGGCGTTTGCTCAAGGTGCAGGTGGCGCCGTTTCTCGGCGCGCAAGCGCGGCTCGCCGGCCTCGTGCTCGCGCTCGAGGATGTCACCGAGCTGCTCGGCCGCGAGTCGCAGCGTCGCTCGCTGCTGCAACTGCTCGCGGCGCGCATGCGCGCGCCGGCGGCCAACATCCGCGCCGCCGCGGAGAACCTTGCCGCGTATCCCGAAATCGAATTGCAGCGCCGCACGCAGTTCATCGACATCATCGCCGCCGAATCGCGTGCGCTTTCGACCACTCTCAACGATGCGTTGCGCGAGTACGCGGACGCCCTGAAGGCGGCATTGCGGCTCGAGGACATGCGGGTCACGGACCTGCTCGAGTTTGCGCGGCTGCGCATCGCGGGCGCGCTCGGCGTCGCCACGGAGCTTGACGAGGTCGCGGACGAGCTCTGGGTCCGCGTCGACAGCTACGCGCTCGTACAGGCCATGGTCCATCTTGCCGTGCGCCTGCGCGACGAGCATGGCGTGCGCAAGCTCGCGCTGCGTGCCCGTCCCGCAGAGCGATACGTGGAGATCGACCTGGCGTGGAGCGGCGCGATCGTCGCCAGCGACGCGCTGACGCAATGGGAACTGCAGCCGATGGAGGGGGGCGCGGAACAGTCGCCGCTCGCGGTGCGCGACGTCCTGGAACAGCACGGCGGCGAGGTGTGGTACTGGAGCGAAGGCGTCGGCGGTTTGCGCTCCGGCGGCTTTCGCTTCCTGATCCCGGGCGCGCAGCGCGCCGAGGTCATGGTGCGCGCAAGCGGCATCGCGCAGAGCCGGCCCGAGTACTACGACTTCGACCTGTTCGCGCGGGACGCGGTACCGGCCGCGCTCAACGAGGCGCCGCTGGTGAAGCTCAGCTACACCGTGTTCGACACCGAGACGACCGGGCTCGAGCCCTCCGCGGGCGACGAGATCATCAGCATCGGCGCGGTGCGCGTCGTCAACGGCAGGTTGCTGCGCAACGAGGTGTTCGAGCAGCTGGTCAATCCGCGCCGGGCCCTCAACCCCGAATCGGCGCGCGTGCACCGGATCGATGCGGCGACGCTCCGCAATCAGCCGGCGATCGGCGAGGTGCTGCCGTCCTTCCACCGTTTCTGCGAGGATACGGTTCTGGTCGCGCACAATGCCGCCTTCGACATGCGATTTCTCGAGCTGAAGCAGGCGAGCAGCGGCGTGCGCTTCAGCCAGCCGGTGCTCGACACCCTGCTGCTCTCGGCAGTCGTGCACCCGAGCCTGGAGGACCACACCCTCGAGGCGATCGCCGCGCGCCTGGGCGTGAGCGTCATGGGCCGGCATACCGCGCTGGGGGATGCGCTGCTGACCGCTGAAATCCTGTTGAAGCTGCTGCCCCTGCTCGCCGAGCGCGGCATCCTGACCCTCGGGCAGGCGCTCGAGGCTTCGCGCAAGTCCTACTACGCCAGGCTGCAATACTAGGCTGCAGGGTGCGCGCAAATGCCCGGTAGATATGACCACCTGGAACGGCGCATCGCCGAAGAACAGCAGACCTTCGCACGCCCGCTGCGCTCGCTGCTGCGCGGCGTGACGATCACCTGCGATCAGGCGCGCCCGGTGGCCGAAGTGGCGGCGCTGATGCGGGCCAAAGGTGTCGGCTCGGTGATCGTGCTCGACGGCGCGCAGCGGCCGCTCGGCATCGTCACATCGCACGATATCGTGAGCACGCTCGCGGACGGCGCGGGTACCCGGCCCGTGGCGGAACGCATGACGCGCGAGCCGCGCACGCTTCCCGCCCATGCGCTTGCCTACGAGGCGGCGTTGTTGATGAGCTCCGGGCGCATTCG
>CAZAEG010000393.1:0-6718 GCA_964484035.1 uncultured Enterobacteriaceae bacterium
GCCTTGGCGTACTTCTTCTGGCTGGCGAGGGCAAACTCGTCCGCCTGCTCGCGCGTGACGCCGAATTCCTTCGCCACGTTGTCGCCGGTCTCGGGCATCTGGTGGTCGCCGTAGAGCTTCTTGAACTTCGGATTGGTGAAGCGCGAGCCGATGGTGCTGTCGTAGAGCTTCACGTCGCGCCCGTAGGGCGTCTCGCTCTTCGCGAACACGTAGGGCGCGCGCGACATGCTCTCGACGCCGCCGGCGATGTAGAGCTCGCCTTCGCCGCAGGTAATCGCGCGTGCGGCGTCGGTCACCGCCTGCAGGCCCGAGGCGCACAGGCGGTTCACCGTCACGCCCGGGGTGGTGGGCGGCAGGCCCGCCATGAGCGCGGCGAAGCGCGCGACGTTCCTGCAGTCTTCGCCCGCCTGCGTGACGCAGCCCAGCACCACGTCAGCGATGTCCTCGGGCTTGACGCCGTTTCGCTTCACCACCTCGGCGATCACCTCGCCGGCGAGGTCGTCGGGGCGCATGGGCGCGAGCTTGCCCGCGTGGCGGCCGATGGGAGAGCGGATTCCGTCGTAGATGTAGGCATCGAGCATGGGATTACTCCGGGGTGAGCAGCGACACGCCCAGCCGCGCGCGGCGCGCGAGCCAGGGGCTCGGGCGGTAACGCGGTTCTCGGTAGACGTCGTGCATGGCTTCGAGGATGGCGAGGACCTTCGCCGCGCCCACGGCATCGCCGAGGCCGAGCGGGCCCTTCGGGTAGCCTAACCCCAGCATCACCGCGCGGTCGAGATCTTCCGGCTGCGCGATGCGCTCCTGCACTATTGCGCAGCCGACGTTGACGATGTGGGCGACGACGCGCTGCGCGACGAAGCCGGCCGAGTCCCGGATCACCGACACCGGCACGCCGTCCGCGGCGAGCAGGCCGTGCGCCGCGTCGCGCGCTTCCGGGGTGGTGACGGGCGTCGTCATCAGCGTGCGCCGCCTGGCGAAGCCGAACAGCGGATCGAGCGCCACGGTGTTTTTCGGGTCGAGGCCGAGCTCGAGCGCCGTCGTGGTCGCGTCCGCGCCGAGCGGCGCCACGAGGCAGAGCGTCCCCGGGAGGGGCTTCGCTTCGAGCCTGGCGCCGAGGGTCGCAGCGAAGTCGCGCAGCTCCGGCGCCGCCCAGAGGGCGGCGGCCTTCGCGGCCGGCAAGGGCTGCTCGGGCGGCTTTTCCGCCGCGCCGTCCTTGCCGTAGCGGTACCAGCCGCGCCCGGTCTTTCTGCCGAGCAGGCCCGCCGCGACGCGCGTTTCCGCAATGTAGGCGGGCTGGTACTTCGGCTCGCCGTGGTACTGCTGGTGCATCGACTTCATCACTGCGTGCGCTACATCCAGGCCTACGAGGTCCATGAGGCTGAACGGGCCCATGCGAAAGCCCGCCGCGTCGACCAGGATGCGGTCGATGGTGGCGAAATCCGCCACGCCCTCCTGCAGCACGCGCAGCGACTCGGGCACGAACCCGCGCCCGGCGTGGTTGACGACGAAGCCGGGGGTGTCTCTGCAGCGCACCGCGGTGTGGCCGAAGCGCCGGGCGAGCCCCGCGAGCGCCTCGCCCACCCAGGGCTCGGTGAGCTCCCCGTCCACCACCTCCACGATCTTCATCAGGGGGACGGGGTTGAAGAAGTGGTAGCCCGCGACGCGCCCGGGCCGGGCGCAGGCGGCGGCCATCGCGGTCACCGAGAGCGACGAGGTGTTGGAGGCGAGGATGCACGTTTCGCCGACGATCGCCTCCAGCTCGCGCAACAGCTTCTGCTTCGCCGCCAGATCCTCGACGATCGCCTCGATCACCAGGTGGCAGTCCTTGAACGCGGCGGTCGCATTGGCGATCTCGATGCGCGCGAGCGCGGCGTCGGCTTCGTCCTGGGCGAGGCGCCCCTTCGCCACCACCCCGGCGAGCGCCTTGGCGATCGCCTCCTTCGCCTTCGCCGCGGCGCCGGCCTGAGCGTCGAAGACGCGCACGCGCGCGCCGCACTGGGCGAGCACCTGCACGATGCCGCGGCCCATGGTGCCGCTGCCGGCCACGCCGGCGAGGAGGTCGCTGCGGGAAGGATCGAGCATTGGGGGGCAAAAGCCGATTCTATCCGCGTGCGGCCCGAGGCTATAATTCCCCGCACAAGAGAAGCGCGGAGGACGGCCATGAAATACCGCAGGATCCTGCTCGCGTACAACGGTTCGGCGGAGGGGAAACGCGCGCTGCTCGAGTGCGCGGAGCTGGCGAACTTCCTGGGGGCCGAGACGCACCTCCTGGCGGTGGCGAGCATGCCGCCGAGCCTGTTTCTCACCGAGGGGTTCGTGCCCGAGGAGCTGCTGGAGGAGGAGAAGAAGCGCACGCAGGCGGTGCTCGACGAGGGCATCGCCAATCTGCAACAGCAGGGCTTCAAAGCCACCGGCCACCTGGCCGTGGGCGAGCCGGTGGAGGAGATCTGCCGCCTGGCGAAGGAGCTCTCGGTGGACCTGATCGTCGTCGGCCACAACCAGACCACGTCGTTCGCGGCGCGCTGGTGGAAGGGCTCGGTCGGCGCCTCGATCCTCGACTACGCGCCCTGCAGCCTGCTGGTCGCGCTGTCGCGCAGCTAGCGGGGAGACTTCACGATGGAGAGTTTCGGACACCAGGGGCGCCTGGAGGATGAGCGCATGCTCAAGGGGGCGGGGCGCTACGTCTCCGACTGGAGCCTGCCCGGGCAGTCGTACGGTCATTTCCTGCGCTCGGACCGGCCGCACGCGCAGATTGTCGCCATCGATGCGCAGGCGGCGCTCGCCATGCCCGGCGTCATCGCGGTGCTTACCGGCGAAGACGTCGCCCGGGCGGGCCACCAGCCCATGCCTGCGGCCGCGCCGATGAAGGGGCGCGGCGGCGCCGAGCAGAAGGCGACGCCGCGCTACTCGCTCGCGCGCGACCGGGTGCGCTACGTCGGCGAGCCGGTGGCGCTGGTGGTCGCCGAGAGCGCCGTGCAGGCGCAGGACGCGGCCGAGGCGATCGCCGTGGAGTACGCGGAGCTGCCGGCGGTGGTGACGGCGCCGGAAGCGCTCGCCGCCGGCGCGGCGCAGTTGCACGACGGGGTGCCGGGCAACCTGGTGCTCGACTTCGTCGGCGGCGACGAGGCAGCCGCGAGCGCCGCATTCGCGAAGGCGGCGCGCGTGGTGCGGCTTTCCTCGTACCACACGCGCGTGGTGGGCAACCCGATGGAGCCGCGCGCCGCCATGGGTTCGTTCGACGCGCAGACCGGCACCTATTACCTGCACGCGACGACCCAGGGCGCGGGGCCGATGCGCGGGCAGCTCGCGGCGATGCTCGGCGTGGCGCCGGAAAAGGTGCGCATCGTCGCCGAGGAGGTGGGCGGCGGCTTCGGCGTGCGCTTCAACGCCTATCCCGAGTACGGCGCGCTGCTGCTCGCCGCGCACAGGCTCGGCCGGGCGGTGAAATGGGTCGGCAGCCGCTCCGAAGTCTTTCTCGGCGACGAGCAGGCGCGCGACATCCTGCACACGGGCGAAGCGGCGCTCGATGCCGACGGTCGCATCCTCGGCATGAGGTTCGACTACCTCGCCAACATGGGCGCCTACGTCGCGTTCACCGGCACCTTCGTCAACACCGTGAACTTGGTGAACGTCATCAGCGGCGTGTACGACGTGCAGGCCGTGCACGTGCGCTCGAGGCTCGTGCTCACCAACACCGTGCCCACCGCCGCCTATCGCGGCGCGGGCCGGCCGGTGGCCTCCTACGCGCTCGAGCGCCTGATCGACCAGGCTGCGCACGAGATCGGCATGGACGCGGCGGAATTCCGGCGCAGGAACCTCGTGCCGAACGCCAGGTTCCCCTACAAGATCGTCTCCGGGTTCGAGTACGACTGCGGCGACTTCGAGGGCGTGCTGGCGCAGGCGCGGCAGGACGCGGACTGGGACGGCTTCGAGAAGCGCCGCGCCGCGAGCGCCGGGCGCGGCAAGCTGCGCGGCCGCGGCATCGCCACCTACATCGAGGCGACCGCCTCCGGCGGCTTCGCGCCCTACGACCAGGCCGTGATCAACTGGGAAAAGGACGGCGGCGTGACGCTGCGCACCGCCTCGCACAATCACGGCCAGGGGCACGAGACGACGCTGGCGCAGATCGTCGCCGGCGTGCTCGGCATCCCCATGACGAAGATCCGGCTGCGCACTTCGGAGCCGCAGTTCAGCCTCGTCGCCAACCCGAGCGGCGGCTCGCGCACGCTGATCGGCATCGGCAGCGCGATGCTCTGCGCCGCGCGCGAAGTCGTGCAGAACGGGCTCGATCTCGCCGCCGAGGAGCTGGAGAGCGCGAAGACCGACCTCGAGTTCAAGGCGGGCGAGTACCGCATCAAGGGCACCGACCGCAGGATCGCGATCACCGCGCTGGCGCAGAAGCACCCGGGCAAGCTCGACCTCGACTTCAAGGAGCGGCCCAAGGTCGGCTCCACCTTCCCCAACGGCTGCCACATCGCCGAGGTCGAGATCGAGCCCGAGACCGGCGAAGTGGAGATCGTGTCGTACCTCGCCTGCGACGACGCCGGCAACGTCATCAACCATCAGATCGTGGAAGGGCAGATGCAGGGCGGCATCACCCAGGGCGCCGGCCACATCTTCGGCGAGCAGGCGATCTACGACGCGGGCGGCCAGCTCCTCACCGGCAGCTTCATGGATTACGCCATGCCGCGCCCCGGTCTGGTCGGCGGATTGCGCGTCACCGAGCACCCGGTGCCTACCGCGACCAACCCGCTCGGCGCGAAAGGCGTGGGCGAAGCGGGCGTCACCGGCTCGATGCCTTGCCTGATGAACGCGGTGATGGATGCGCTTCGGCAGGCGGGCGTCACCCACTTCGACATGCCCGCCAGTCCGCAGCGCGTCTGGCGCGCGCTCCGCGAGGCGCAAGCCGGCCGCCCCGCAGCGCTCGCCGTAAAGCAGTAAATGGTGACTGTCACCATTTAGTTCATTTAGTTCATTTAGTTGCGCTTGCCGACCACCCGGTCGACCATCTCGCGCGCCGCGCCGAGATAGTTCGAGGGGTCGGTGAGCTTTTCCAGCGCCTTGCGGTCGAGGTGCTGCGTCACTTGCGGCACCTTCGCCAGCGCCTCGGCGAGGCTGCCG
Organism: uncultured Enterobacteriaceae bacterium; assembly: GCA_964484035.1. GTDB lineage: Bacteria > Pseudomonadota > Gammaproteobacteria > Burkholderiales > SG8-39 > JAABQT01. The sequence continues at coordinate 5,122 of CAZAEG010000393.1, forward strand.
CCGTTCTCCGCCACCGCGCGGCAGGCGTCGTAGACCACGTCGTGCGCTTCGTTCCTGCCCAGGTGCGGCGCTAGGCCCATCATCACCGCCTCGGCGACGATCAGGCCGTGCGTCATGTCGAGGTTCTTGCGCATACGCGCCGCGTCGACGACGAGGCCGGCGAGCATGAACCTCGCCTGGTGCAGCGCGCCGCCGGTGAGGATGAAGGCTTCGGGCAGCGCGATCCACTCGGCGTGCCAGGGGCCGGTGGCGCGCTCGAAGTCCTGCACCAGCGCATCGAGCATCAGCCCGGCATGCTGGCGCACCGCCTTCGCGGCGGCGAGGATCAGCTCCGAGGAGATGGGATTCCTTTTTTGCGGCATGGTGCTGCTCGCGCCGCGCCCCGGCACGAACGGCTCGCTCAGCTCCGCGACCTCGGTCGAGGCCATGAGCATGACGTCGAAGGCGATCTTGCCCAGGGACCCGGTGACGAGGCCGAGGAAGTTGACGGCTTCGGCAAGGCCGTCGCGCGCGGCGTGCCAGGTGGCGACGGGCTGCGCGAGCTCGAGCTCCGCCATCAACGCCGCTTGCACCTCCATGCCACGCTCGCCGAGCGAGGCGAGGGTGCCGGCGGCACCCGCGAACTGGCCCACCAGCACCCGGGGCTTGAGCTGCTGCAGGCGCTCGGCATGCCGGTCGAGCATGGCGAGCCAGATGGTGAGCTTGTAGCCGAAGGTAATCGGCAGGGCCTGCTGCAGATGGGTGCGGCCAGCCATGGGGGTGTCGCGGTAGCGCTTCGCCTGGCGCGCGAGGATGGCGCGCAATGCATCGAGATCCTTCCCGATCAGCGCCAGCGCGTCGCGCACCTGCAGCACCACCGCGCTGTCCATGATGTCCTGCGTCGTCGCGCCCCAATGCAGGAACTTGCCGGATTCGCCGCACTGGGCGGCGAGCTGGCGCACGAGCGGCAGGATCGGGTAGCCGACGATCTCGGTCTCCTTCTTCAGCCGCTCGAGATCGAGCTTCGAGGCGTCGCAATGCGCCGCGATATCCTTCGCGGCCTGCGCCGGGATGACGCCGAGCCTGCCCTGCACGCGCGCGAGCGCAACCTCGACTTCCGTATAGCGGCCAAGGAGCGCGGCGTCCTCGAAGATGCCGCGCATGGCGGGCGTGCCGAACGCATCGCGAAACAGGAACGAATCGAGGACGGTGGAGGCCACGGGGTGCGCGCGAGTCTACACCGGGAAGGCGCTGCTCAAGAATTCAGCCAGCGGCTGCCCGGCACGCGCGCCGAGCGCCGCCGCCGGCGCATTCACATGGGAAATGGCACCGGTCTCCCACATCGAGCGCGCTTCGCCGATGCGCGCGCTCGCGGTGCTCACCGCGACCGCAGGGATGTCGCGCGCTGCAAGCACCGGCAATCGCGTGAGGTCTTCGACCTTCGCGCCGGCGTCATGAAACGCCGCGGCGCGCGCCGCGACGGGGATTGCCGTTGCCGCGCGCCCGCCGTGCAGCGCGCCGTGCGAGCCGAAGATCAGAACGCGCCCCGCGTCCTCGGGCAGCGCAAGCCCTACCGAATCCAGCGCCCAGATCTCGGGCGCCGCGGCGCGTAGCTGGA
>CAZAEG010000394.1:0-4687 GCA_964484035.1 uncultured Enterobacteriaceae bacterium
GCGTCGACCGCTTCGAGCGCCGCGACCAGCGCCATGCGGTCCACAAGCGCGTTCACCGGCCGCCCGGGTCCCTTGCCCAGCCGCCGCGCCGAGGCGTCGCCGTTCAGCGCCACCACCAGCGCCGCGCCGAGGGCGCGCGCGCGCGCCAGGTAGGTCACGTGCCCGCGATGCAGGATGTCGAAAACGCCGTTGGTGAAGACGAGCGGGCGCGGCGCCGCCGCCGCCCAGCGCGCGGCAGCGCGCGGCGCGAGAATCTTGCGCTCGAAGGCGGGGGCGCCGGCGGCTAGGACCGCGGCCGGCACACTGCGTCGGTCGGCTGGCAGTACTCGAACATCTTCACCACCTTGCGCACGCCCGCCGTGGTGCGCGCGATCTCCACCGCGTCGGCGGCCTCCTGCTCGGTGACGATGCCGAGCAGGTACACCACCGCCGCCTCGGTCACCACCTTCACATGGAACAGGTTGAACTTGTTCGCGTCCGCGAAACGCGTCTTCACCTTGGAGGTGATGATCGTGTCGTTGGAGCGCGAGGTAGTCGACGAATGGCCGGCGATCTGCAGGTCGTTGCTGACGCCGAGCACGTTGGGCACGCCGCGCGTCAGGGTTTCGACCTCGGCGCGCGTCGCCTCGTCGGACACTTCGCCGGTGAGCAGCACGTAGCGGTTGAACGAGGTGACGTTCACGTGCACGCGCTCGCCCAACCGGTCGTCGATGCGGTTCGCGGCGCGCAGCTCGATGCCGCGGTCCTCGAGTTGCGTGCCGGTGGTGCGCCGGTCCTCGACCGTCGCCACGGCGACGCCGGTGCCGACCACCATCATCTCTATGCAACCTTGCAGCAGGGGCAGCGCCGCGGCGAGAAGGAGTGTTCGCGGAATGTTCATGGTTTCTGGGCTCCGAACAGCAGGGAATCGATGCCGTCGCACAGGCAGTGCAGCGCGAGCAGGTGCACTTCCTGGATGCGCATGGTGCGCTCGTGCGGCACGCACACGTGTACGTCGCCGGCGCCGAGCGCTGCGCCCATCCTGCCGCCGCCGCGGCCGGTGAGCGCCACGGTGACGAGGCCGAGCTCGCGCGCCGCGGCCATCGCCCGCAGCACGCTCGGCGAGTTGCCCGAAGTCGAAATCGCCAGCAGGACGTCGCCCCGGCGGCCGAGCGCTCGCAGCTGCTTCTCGAATACCTGCTCGTAGCCGTAGTCGTTGGCGATCGAGGTGAGGTTGGAGCTGTCGGCGGCCAGCGACAGCGCGGCGAGCGGCGGGCGCTCGCGCTCGAAGCGGTTGACGAGCTCGGCCGCGAAGTGCTGCGCATCGGCCGCCGAGCCGCCGTTGCCGCAGGCGAGCACCTTGCCGCCGGCGCGCAGGCACGCGCCCATCGCCTCGACCGCGCGCGCGATGGGGCCGGCGAGCGCCTGCGCCGCCGCCAGCTTCAGCTGCGCGCTGTCGGCGAAGTGCGCCGCGACGCGCTCGGCGAGCGCCGCGCTCTGCTCGGCGTGACCCATGGCGGGGCTGATTCTACACGCCGCGCCGGCGCCTCGCGCCTATTCGCCGAAGGCGTTGCGGATCCAGCGGATGCGCGCCGGCGCGAGCTGATCGAGCAGCAGCACGTCGAAGCGGCAGTCGGCGGCGGCGCGCCCGGCGAGATACAGGCGCGCGGCGGCGAGCAGCCGCGAGCGCTTGGCCGCGGTGATGCTTTCCGCCGCGCCGCCGTGGGACGCGTCCCGGCGCAGGCGCACCTCGGCGAACACGAGCGTCGCGCCCTCCTCGGCCACCAGGTCGATCTCGCCGAGCCGGCAGCGCCAGTTGCGCGCCAGGATGCGCAGTCCCGCCCTTTGCAGCAACTCCGCGCACAGATCCTCGGCTCGCGTGCCCGCCGCGTTCATGGCACCCTTAACGCCGCCGCCCATCGCCGCGTTGACCGTGCCCCCCGGAACCCTCTACGTCGTCGCCACGCCCATCGGCAACCTTGCCGACGCCGCGCCGCGCGCGCTCGAGACGCTGCGCGGGGCGGACGTCGTCGCCTGCGAGGACACGCGCACCACGCGCACGCTGCTCGCGCGCCATGGCATCGAGCGCCCGACGCTCGCCTTGCACGCGCACAACGAGCGCGCCGCGACCGCGAAGCTCCTCGCCGAGCTGCAGGCCGGCAGGAGCGTCGCCCTGGTGAGCGACGCCGGGACGCCCGGCGTCTCCGACCCGGGCGCGCTGCTGGTCGAGGCGGCGCATCGCGCCGGCCTGCGCGTCGTCCCGGTGCCCGGCCCGAGCGCGGCGGTGGCGGCTTACTCGGCCGCCGGCTTCGCGGCGGACCGGTTTCTGTTCGCAGGCTTCCTGCCGCCGAAGGCGTCCGCGCGCCGCCAGGCCCTGGAGGCGCTCGATCTGCCGTGGCCGCTGATCCTCTACGAAGCGCCGCACCGGGTGCGCGCGTGCGTGCAGGACCTGCTTGCGCGCTTCGGCGGCGAGCGCGAGATCGTCATCGCGCGCGAGCTCACCAAGAAATTCGAGGAAGTGGCGCGCCTGCCGCTCGCCGCGGCACCGGCGTGGCTCGAGGCGCATGCGCATCGCCAGCAGGGCGAATTCGTGCTGGTGCTCGCACCCGGCGCGCCGGCGCGGCCCGACGCGGGGGCCGCGCAGCGCGTGCTCGACGTGCTGCTCGAGTCGCTGCCGGCGAGCGAGGCGGCGAAGCTCGCGGCGCGCATCACCGGAGCGCCGCGCAACGCGCTCTACAAGCGCGCCCTGGAACGCGGCAAGTAGAATCGCGCCATGGACCGCGTCACCCTGATCCGTCCCGACGACTGGCACCTGCACCTGCGCGACGGCGCGCAGATGGCGGCGGTGCTCGCCGACAGCGCGCGGCGCTTCGCGCGCGCCATCGTCATGCCGAATCTCCCGGAGCCGGTGCGTACCACCGAGCAAGCGCTGGCCTATCGCGGCCGCATCGTCGCCGCGCTGCCCGCGGGCGCGGCATTCGAGCCGCTGATGACGCTGTACCTCACCGACGACACGCCGCCGGAGGAAATCGCGCGCGCCCGCGCCAGCGGCCTGGTGCACGCGGTGAAGCTCTACCCGGCGGGCGCGACCACGCACTCGGCCGCGGGCGTGACGCGCATCTCGCGCTGCTTCCACGCGCTGGAGAAGATGCAGGAGCTGGGCATGCCGCTCCTCGTGCACGGCGAGGTGACCGATGCGGAAGTCGACGCCTTCGACCGCGAGGCGGTGTTCATCGAGGACGTGCTCGGGCCGCTCATCGAGCGCTTTCCCGGCCTCAAGGTGGTGCTCGAGCACATCACCACGCGCGAGGCCGCGCAGTTCGTGGAGGTCAGCGGGCCGAACGTCGCCGCCACGATCACCGCGCACCACCTGCTGCTCAACCGCAACGCCCTGTTCCAGGGCGGCCTGCGTGCGCACCATTACTGCCTGCCGGTGCTCAAGCGCGAGGCGCACCGCGAGGCGCTGGTCGAGGCCGCGATCTCGGGCAATCCCAAGTTCTTCCTCGGCACCGACAGCGCGCCGCACGCGCGCGGCGCCAAGGAAGCCGCCTGCGGCTGCGCCGGCATCTACACGGCGCACGCGGCGCTCGAGCTCTACGCGGTGGCGTTCGAGGAAGCAGGTGCCCTCGACCGGCTCGAGGGCTTCGCCAGCCGCTTCGGGCCGCAGTTCTACGGGCTCCCGGTCAACGCGCAGACCGTGGCGCTCGAGCGGCGCGGCTGGCGGGTGCCGGAATCGCTCGCCTTCGGCGCCGACCGGCTCGTGCCCCTGCGCGCGGGCGAGACGCTGCCCTGGACGCTCGCCTAGCTCACCCGGTCTTCGAACCGCTGCGGCCGTGGCTCGAGGCGCTCGGTCCCGCGCCCGGTCACGACGCCCTCAACGCCGCGGCCGAGCGCAGCGGGCTGCGCACCGAGCGCGGACGGCCGGTGCGCTTCGTTCCGCCGGCGCCGGGCGACCCGTACTACGAAGTCCACCTGTACGAGACCGGACGGGTGCGCACGCGCCCCGGCAACCTGCACGACCTGTTCAACGCGCTGTGCTGGCTCGCGTTCCCCCGCACCAAGGCGCGCATCAACGCGCTGCATGCGGCGCACATCCCGCGCGAGGGCGGGCGGCGTGGCCGGCTGCGCGACCTGCTGACGATCTTCGACGAAGGCGGCGCGCTCGTCGCCTGCGCCGATGCCGCACTGCTGGCCCTGATCCGCGAGTTCCGCTGGCGGGACCTGTTCTGGGAACAGCGCGCGCGCGTGCGCTCGTCGATGCGTTTCGTCGTGCTCGGGCACGCGACGCTGGAACAGGCACTCGAGCCCCGGCCCGGCATCACCTGCAAGGTCCTGTTCATCGATCCAGCGGGCGATGCGGATGCGCAGGCGGCGCACTGGCTGGGCTCGCTGCCGGAGGGCGCGTCGCCGCGGTTGCTGCCGCCTTTGCCGGTGTTCGGCTACCCGGGCTGGCTGCCCGCCAACGAGCGTGCCGAGTTCTACGACGACGGGCGCTTCTTTCGGACGGCGCCGGGTGCAGGGGCGTAGAATGCGCGCGGGAGATGGCCAGGCAGCCGCTGTGGCAACACAGAGGAAAGTCCGGGCTCCACAGAGCGGGATGCGGGGTAACCCCCCGGCGCGTATAGCGCCGCGCAAGCGGCGCCAAGGCGACGAACAGGGCCACAGAGACGAGTCCTCGGGGTCAAACCCGAGGGGTGAAACGGGCAAC